>JBEEMB010000007.1:0-5255 GCA_041167815.1 Bacteroidota bacterium
AGTTCTGAGCCAAGCCGTTGATACTGGAGATTGGTCATCACATCACCTTTCGATAACTTCTGCCGAAACGTGACACCGGCCGTTTGCTGATTCGGGAGCCCCGCCTGCACATCCTCATCCTAATTACCAAAATAAGTCATCGATATACCGCCATCATCGCTTACAGTGGTGGTAGTATTCCCTCCATCCGAATAATTCTGTGCATCATTCCAGTCGAGCGACTCATATCTGGAATTATCTGTGGTAAGATATCCCGCAAGTTTGCGCTTCCCCTTGAAATAATTACCCAGCGCTTTTCCATTGTGATATCGATCAAAGTCAGTTCCACCCTCCAGTCTCCCAAAATATCCATTCTTCTTATCCTCTTTCAAGGTGAGATTGATCGTCTTCTCCCGTTGGCCATCATCGATGCCCGTGAACGTTGCCTGATCAGACTTCTTATCAAATACCTGTACCTTATCGACCACATCAGCACGTAAATTTCGGGTGACCACCGCCGGGTCATCACTGAAAAACTCCTCTCCATCCACCAACACTTTGGTCACTTTTTCACCCTGCGTGGTGATCTCGCCTCTGGCATTCACCTGGATACCAGGCATGCGTTTGAGCAACTCCTGTACATCCGCATTCGGAGCCACGTGAAAACTGTCTGCCCGATATTCGGTCGTATCGCCCTTCATACGAATCGCCGCAGCCGTCCTGCGAATGATGACTTCCTGCAGTAATTGTGCGCGGGTGGTCAATGGAATCACGGAGAGATCACGATCAGCGCCGGATATCACGATGGTGTCCATGTAATCCGCATACTTCGGAAAGGTGACCATTAGGATATAGGTCCCGTCCATAACACCCTGAAACCTGAAAATTCCATCAGATGCAGTCCGCACCGAACGAAACAGCACCGAATCGGCAGGTCGGAGCAGCAATACACTGGCGCTGGAAAGGTATCTGCCCTCTGAAGTATCACGTACACGACCAACAATGGTTCGGTTAGCCTGTGCCTGAATGTTTACGGAAATGAAAAGAAGAAATAAAGTAAACAGCACCGGCAAGAGCCGGAGCGGGTGAAACAGCCTCATCAGTCAGTTGGTTGATTGACGGCGAAAGTAATAAGACACCGTCTGTCGCTCCGTTAACACCCTGTTATTTATGCAATAGCTGATGTATTATTGTCCGATCAGAAACTAACGGACAAGCATAAACGAAGATAATGAAGCTAAGCCCCGGCCGGCCGCCCCATCCACACCCGGGCCACACCGTATGCATGTTTCAGGATCAACAGCGGCCGTCCCCCATTACGCAGATAACGCCTCAACGTTTTTAAATAACTCTGACGAAAATGTCCAATTGCGACAGGATACTTGATGAAGATCGAAGAGAACCGCCAGAAAAAAGTCAAACGATACTCCAATAACCGCTTGGAGTAAACATTCGATGTGGTATTATGGGCATGGCGCATGATATGTACACCGATCAGTCCGGGTGAGGTCCGAAAACCAAAGGATTCCACACAACTGTATTTGAACATGGAATCCTCCGACCCCCTGAGATCCTCATCAAACAAGATACCTTGAGCAAGCAAAGTGGATTTTCTGTATGTGAAACAGGTCAGATGCGGTACGCCCAGATATGAGTTCTGGAAAAATTCGGCACCATTGCGAAACAAACCTGGCTTATAGGGCATTCTCCACTTTTCTGTCGACGTCAATCCGTCTTCATGGACCGTGTCAAATTCACAAACCGTAGCATGACAATCATCATCCAAAAAATGCTCCATGTCCCGGTCAAACCGATCAGGAAAGATAAAATCATCATAATCCAGAAAACAGATCAGCGGTTGTCCTGCATGAATGATGCCGGTATTGCGCGCACCTGAAACACCCTTTCCACGCTCATTTCGGATGAGTCTGATGACCTGATCAGATGCAGTCTCTTCTCCGAGAAGCTCTGCAATAAGTGTATTTGGCTCCCAATCACATCCATCATTGATCAAAAGCACTTCGCGAACATGACGCACCGCTCTCAGTCGAACTAGGTTCTGTAAGACACGTTCATCCTTCCTGTGATAAGGCATGATCACCGTTACCCCTGTCATATTTTCTGTGCTTTTTTCATAGATGCAATTTTGCCCATCAGTGGCAGTCATAAAAAACCAGCCGAATAATAACAGATCACTGGATAAAGTTATGACCAACATGCAGTATGTCGCATGAAAACGCCTTGAATCATCTTATATTATGCAAATGCTGCATAATTAAGGGCGTTTCTCATGATTTCCTATAAGATCAACGAGCCGGCGTGAGGATGATGTTCCGATATTCAATCGGACCATGATCACCTTGTAACATGATGGGACCGGGTTCCGCTTCACGGCTGTCGAGCGCACCTCCGGTAATTCCCGGGATGTTCTGTTCGATGATCACGGGCTTGCCATTGGCGACGACTGTCACCAGCCTGCCAACCAGCGTGATGTCAAACGACTGCCATTCGCCCGGCTTTTTTGCTGCCATCGTATTTGGGGTCAGGAAGCCATAGACACCGGAGAACAACGTGCTCGACGGCTCCATCCCATAATTATCCTCTACCTGAACCTCGTAACGACCGCGCAGGTAAACGCCACTGTTGCTCCCACTGGGATATCGGAATTCGATGTGGAGTTTGAAATCTTCATACTTGCCATCAGTAATGATGTTTTCACCTGATTGAGGACTGGTCAGCACTCCATTCACCGCTTTCCATTGATTTTTGGAGCCACTGGCGTGCCAACCCTTCAAATCCTTACCATTGAACAATTTGATCGGAGTACCCCAAACCACCGGCTTGGAACGCTTCAAAGAAGGAGCCCGCTCTCCCGTGAAAGAGTGGGTCTGTCCCCGACTCGTGATGATCTTACCTTTGAGTTTGCCATCCTCGAGGACCCCCTCAAACACCATGTCTCTATCGTTTTGTTCCCATTGAGGAGGAATGGTGAAACTCACTTTGCCATCTTTGAAATGTACTTTGGAGATGGGACGGGCACTGCCGCCATCATGTACAAATTGGCCAACAAGCGCAGAATTACCCGAAAGTTTTACTTCCAGCCAGGATGGCGCCACCCGGTATCCCGCATCTACCGTCAGATCCCAGCGACCAATAATGGGCGATGCGGGTGATGGGAGTTCCTGGGTTGGACGTGAAGAACTGATCAAACCGCCGGCCAGTACGACCAATAAAATCAATGTCAGTGTATTACGCATACGAAAGGGTTATAGCATGAAATTAGGATATTTAAACTGATGATGCCGGACATGAACATGCCCGGGCTGCAATTGATGTATCACATTAAAATAGCCTGCAAATGAGCATCATAGTTAAATGTCACAGATATCTACATATTATCTTTCACAGCATCACCATCAAAAAACGGAGTTTCGGACAATAAAAAGGCATAAACTGATGTTGAAGCGGATGATTGGTGGTTTATTGCACTTGAAAACACATAGGTTTGAGAATTGTCATCGTATATCAATATTTTGGTACGCCGGCTGGCGGGTGGAGCACCAGGGTCTATGAACAAGCCAAACGCTGGGTGGCGAAAGGGGCGGACGTCACGGTGATCACAAGTCCCTACTACAAGTCAGACATCAAAGCCAACGGCTTTATATCCCGACAAGAAGTAGACGGGATCAAGCTTGTTGTCATCGACGCCGGGGACTCAAACAAGATATCGATCCTGAAACGGATCTTTCGCGCCATCCTGTTTTCCATCGTGTCTTCATGGTATGCTGTAAAACTGCCGGCAGATGTGCTCCTGGCAAGCTCAGGCCCCATCACGGTGGGCATCCCGGCGTTGCTGACCAAATGGCTGACCAGGAAAAAAATCGTGTTCGAAGTCAGAGACCTATGGCCACAAGGCGCCATTGAAATGAAACTCATCCGAAACCGTTTCCTCATCTGGCTCGGACTCCGTTTCGAAAGGATGTGCTACGCTGCCAGTGATCTGGTCGTCCCTTGCAGCAAGGGCATGGAAGATGGCATCATTTCAAGATACCCCGAAGTGAAAACGCTTGTCATCGAAAATGCCTGTGACGTTGAACTCTTCGGCAAACCATTCCGGGATGAAGAAAAACCTGAATGGGCGGCAGATCCTGAGAAAAAACTGTTTGTGTACTTTGGATCACTGGGCGCCATGGACGCATGTGATGAAATTCTGGAGGGACTCGCACAAATGCAGGACAGACAACGGGTTCGGCTCGTACTCATCGGTGATGGATCAGAACGTCAGGCCCTTGAGCAACAAACCGAAAGACTGGGACTGACTGACCAGGTCAAATTTCTCGGACTCCGCCCTAAAAAAGAATTGATCGCATGGGTGAAATCTGCTACGGCAAGTTTCGTCGTCTTCCAGAATCATCCTGTGCTGTCCACGAGCTCTCCCAATAAAATGTTCGACAGTTTCGCAGCCGGCATCCCTATCATACAAAATACACAGGGATGGATAGGCGATCTCGTAAATCGAAGTGGGTGCGGATATAACGTGGCACCAAAGGATCCGAAAAGCATGGCGGCTGCCATGGAGAAGATCTGCGAAATCAATGCCTCGGAATGGAATCAGATGTCTGAAGCAGCAACTGCTTTGGCAAAACATGATTTCAACCGCACACGGCTGGCTGATCTCTATCTGGAACGTATGAAGCGCATTCTTTGATCAAGGCATAACATCGGGTCTCGGCTTTACCGGATTACAAAGAGGATATCCCCTGATTGACAGGTCATGCTTATCTTCATCACATGCCTACGTTCAACATCAGGAAAATCAATCTCGCAGACCTGCACAAGCTGCAACAGATCAGTCGTGAAACCTTTCAGGAAACCTTCGCAGGATCCAATTCGCAGGAAAATATGAATACATACCTGAGTGAGAATCTTTCACTCGATAAACTCAGGTCTGAATTGAACAATCCCGATAGTTTTTTCTACTTCGCAACACAGGATACTAACGTTATCGGCTACCTGAAAATAAACAAGGGAAACGCTCAGACTGAAAAAATATCAGATCTGTCAATTGAAATTGAACGCATCTATATCCGTGCAATTTATCACGGAAAAGGTATCGGACAAATGCTGTTGGAATATGCGATCAAAAGGGGCATTGAACTTCATGCCAATACCGTCTGGCTCGGTGTGTGGGAAGAAAATCTAAGAGCCATCGCTTTCTATCGAAAACATGGATTCACTGAATTCGATCGTCATCAGTTTAGACTGGGAGATGACAT
>JBEEMB010000045.1:0-4870 GCA_041167815.1 Bacteroidota bacterium
TCATCCGAGAATGCTTACAGTACCAATAGCACATACCGGAGATATGTCTTCCGATCCAATCTCGAAACCAGGATCAATAGCCGTTTCAAAGTGTTTTTAAACTTGTTTGGCCGTGTGCGCACGGGCAACGAGCCCGGTATCGGCAGTGAAAACATCCTGCCGGATCTGAATACCACGCCGAACAATGCCTATCCGGTGTTCAACCCGAACAAGTCGCTCGGCGGAAATATAAATTATCAGAATAATCTTTGGGGAGAAAGTGTTCGGAGCGGTTATTATCAAACGTTTTCCCGCGATGGGTTCGTTGATGCCGGCTTCAAGGGGGATCTAGACCATCTGTTAAAAGGTTGGTGGGTGCGCGGAACGGTTTCTTATAACTCGACACTCACCCAGGAGATCAATCGCAGTAAACAGTTTCAAGTATCAAGGATGACACTGAGGGCTCCGGGTGATACCGTATATCAGATCTTTGGTCCGGATCCGGTGCCGCAGCAGAATAACAGCTCTGTCGTCACCCTGCGTTCTCAACAGTTCTATGCCGAGCTTGCCACAGGGTTACACAGATCGACCGGCCGTCATGCAAAGGATCTGCTGTTGCTGGCCAATACCGATCAGCAGACCAACAATGCCGAGCTGCCAAACCGCTTTACCAATATCAGCGGACATTTTCAATATGCCTACGATGAACGGTTCATCTGGCAGGTCGCTGCTGCCTTCAGTGGCAACAGCCGATTCAAGGAAGGTCAGCAGTTTGGAATTTTCCCCACCACCGGCCTTGCATGGAATCTGCATAAAGAGCGGTGGGGGCAGTCACTCCGCGGCATTGATGAGTGGAAACTACGCGCGACGTATGGGTTGACCGGGAATGCCGTACCGGGATATTTCACCTTCCAGCGCGGCTTTGCAGCGTCGACGGGTTATGTATTCGGCACTTCCGCCGGTGCCGTTTCCGGCCTTGCGGAGACTTCGCAGCCCTATGTTCGAACCTGGGAGAAGGCCCGTCAGTTAAATGTTGGGATGGACCTGTCTTTCGCGGGACGGAAGGGCTGGTTCACGGCCGAATGGTATCGTCAGGACAATTCAGATTTGTTGCAGACGCGCGGATTCAGCTCTGGTATCATAGGGGTAGCCTATCCGTTGGAGAATATCGGTCGGAATCACTATTCCGGCATTGAGCTGGATCTCGGATGGTCGGGTAAATCCGGAAAATGGAATTACACCGTTTCCGGGAACTTCTCCACCGTTCGCAGCCGCGTTGATTTCGCCGATGAGACGCCTCGTCCCTATCCATGGATGGCCAGGACAGGTCTGCCGGTCGGTCAGTTCTACGGTTATCAGGCTGATGGATTTGTATCAAGTGCCGGTGGCGGTCCGGTTATGGAGGGTTATGTTTCCCAGCCCGGGGATATCAAATACAAGGATCTGAACGGTGACGGTGTGATCAATCTGTATGACCAGCGCACGATCGGACATACCCGTCCGTTCATGTTCTACGGGTTGAATCTTCAGCTGCGTCGGGGACGGTTCTATGCCGACCTGGTGTTTCAGGGAACGGCCAACCGGCAGGGGATGATCACAGGCAATACGATGTGGGAGTTCCAGTCGAATGGTCTGGGTCAGGCGTATCCGCATCATCTGTCGCGCTGGACGTCGTCAACTGCAGCATCGGCTTCCTATCCACGGCTTTCCGTGGGGACCAATCCGAACAACCATGTTGCATCAAGTTTTTGGATCGAAGACCTTAGTTATCTGCGACTCCGGAATGCGGAGATCGGCTATCGGATCGAGCAGCCGGCTTTCCTGAAGGGCAAGGTCCGTGATATCAGAGGTTTTGTGAACGGATTGAACCTGTTCACGCTGTCATCTTTCCGCAGGGCTGATCCTGAAACCCCGCTGGCGAACTATCCCGTTCAGCGCGTGATCAATGCAGGCATCGCCGTGACACTTTAACAACCCATCAACCAGCAAACTCCAATCATGAGATTTCGCAATAAATATATCACCGGGATCATGGCGGTTGCCCTGCTGGGCAGTTGTCAGAAATTCGAGACTGAACCAGAGGAGACCATCACGGAGGCTTACGTGTTCGATCAGTTCGATCTCAATGGCACCTATGCACAGCAGGTGGTCAACAATATTTACGCCCATCTGAATCCGGGTTTCAACAGGATTTCTAATGTGGTATTGGATGCCGCCACCGATGATGCCATTCCATCCGCGATCACCCATCCCATTGAAGTGTTGTCGAAAGGCAGGCTGACGGCCGGCAACAATGTTGAGGATGCCTGGGTGTCTTCCTATGCATGCATTCGGAAGGTTAACCTGTTTTTGGCCAAGCAATCCATCGTGCCGCGTGATGCGCTGACCAAGCAATACTGGCGTGCCGAGGTTCGGTTCATGCGTGCTTACAGTTATTTTGAACTCATCAAAAGATACGGTGGTGTGCCCCTGATCGGAGATGTGGTGTATCAACCGGGCGAGATCGTCGGGCCTAGCAGGAATTCTTTTGACGAATGTGTCAATTACATCGTGAAGGAGTGTGATCTCATCAAGGATTCTTTGCGCAAGGAGACGACCACTGAATTTCCGGCGACGGAATGGGGAAAGGTCACCCGCGGTGCGGCATTGGCGCTGAGATCCCGGGTGTTGCTGTATTCGGCCAGTCCGCTGTACAATCCTGCGGGTAATCCTGCACGTTGGCAGTCGGCTGCGGCTGCGGCGAAGGCCGTGATCGATTTGGGTTACTTTTCGCTGAATGCCTCTTTCCAGGGGACTTTCGTGACAAGGTCGTTGCGCGAGGTCATTCTGGCGCATCAGCGGGCGATCACCAGTGATGTCGAGCGGAACAACGCGCCCGTAGGATTTGGCGCACCGAATTTGAGTTATGGTTTTGTGAGTCCCACACAGGATCTGGTAGATGCATTTCCTGCCGCCAACGGCCGACCGATCACCGACCCGGCCTCGGGTTATGTGGCTTCAAATCCGTATGCGAACCGGGATCCACGATTGGGATGGACTGTTTTTTTCAATGGCAGTCGGTGGCTGGGCCGTGCGGTGGAAACCTTCAATGGCGGACTTGATCGCCCGGGTGGGATTCAAACTCAGACACGAACCGGCTATTACATGCGTAAATTCATGGCAGATCTGTCCACGGCAACTGCGTATTCAAACCAGACACATAACTTCCCGATCTTCCGGTATGCGGAGATCCTGCTGAATTATGCTGAAGCGTTGAATGAGTCTGGCAACACCGCCGAGGCCTTCAACCAGTTGAAAGCGATCAGGCTGCGGGCAGGCATTCCGCTTGGAACCACTCCCGGATTCCAGCACGGGTTGTCTGTGACCATGACGCAGGCGGACATGCGCGTTGCCATTCGCAACGAACGGCGCATTGAGCTGGCATTCGAAGAACATCGTTTCTGGGACATCCGACGCTGGAAGATCGCAGAAACTGTTGCCAACCGTGAGGTCTATGGGATCCGCGCTTCGGTAGCAGGGGCAGGTGTGTTCACGTATGCCGTGGAACCGGTGGATCGTTTGTATTTCAATCCGCAGAAAAATTATTTCTATCCCATACCCTTCGCAGAGATGAATGCGAACCCGAATCTTGTTCAAAATCCCGGCTATTAAGCTGTATCATAATACGATCATGACGAAAAATCGGTTCTCGCGGCTTGCCTTTCAATGGATCATATCCCTCGGACTGTTATTGGCCGGATCAGATGGCATCAACGCCCAGTCGCGTCCCAATGTGATCGTGATCATGGTGGATGATATGGGCTATGGTGATCTCGGTTGTTATGGTTCAAAGAAGATCAATACGCCCCGGATCGATAAAATGGCCGCGGAGGGGATTCGGTTCACTGATTTTTACAGCGGGACTTCTGTCTGTGCCCCATCGCGTGCGGCGTTGATGACGGGCTTCCATACCGGGCACACTGCGGTACGAGGCAACCGGGAGATCAAGCCGGAGGGGCAGTATCCTTTGCCGGACAGCAGTTACACGATGGCGGAACTATTCCGTGCTGCCGGATATGCGACGGGTGGTTTCGGGAAGTGGGGACTGGGTTCACCCGGTTCGAGTGGAGATCCCATGCACCAGGGATTCACGCGCTTTTATGGATACAATTGCCAGCGGGAGGCTCACCAGTTGTATCCGAATCATTTGTGGTCGGATCTGCAACGTGTATCGCTCGATAACCGGCCCGATCAGCAACGTCAGTATGCGCCGGATCTGATCCAGGAGCAGGTGTTGTCCTTCATATCCACCAATGCAACGCGTCCATTTTTCATGTATCTGGCTTATACGCCGCCGCATGCAGCGTTACAGGTGCCTCCTGGCGACAGTGCCTATGAGGCTTATAAAAAGCTCTTTAATGAACAGCCACAGGCGGTGCCGGATTGGAAGGGGACAGGCTATCAGCCGAATCCCTATCCCAAGGCAGCCTATGCTGCGATGGTCAGTCGGGTCGACAGGTATGTCGGCGAGGTGCTCGACCGTCTGAAGGCACACGGGATTGACCGGAACACCCTGGTGATGTTCACCAGCGATAACGGTCCGCATAAGGAAGGCGGGAATGATCCGATTTTTTTCAATAGCAGTGCCGGTTTCCGGGGTGTGAAGCGCGCGCTCTACGAAGGCGGGATGCGTGTGCCGATGGTCGTCCGTTGGCCCGCGGTCATTCAGCAGCCGGCGGTTACCAATCATGTTTCTGCCTCATGGGATCTATTGCCCACTTTCGATGCTTTGCTGGGGGGCAAAAAAATCAGGCAAACAGATGGTATTTCCATGCTTCCGTTATTGACAGGGGCGAAGGGGCAGGTAACCCATCCGTCTCTCTACTGGGACTTCCAGGAGGAGAATGGTCGG
>JBEEMB010000018.1:0-2724 GCA_041167815.1 Bacteroidota bacterium
CTATTCCCGCCACGGCTATTGCGGAGTGTGGCGATTTTGTTGATGTTGACGGAAAGCTTTGTCATCTGATATTGTTGATCAGTTTATGATTCGTGTCGAGACCTGCAAAGGTAACTATAAGGGGACAGCTGTGTGTAATTTGAAGCTCATAATAGCACAAATGAAAGAACCCCGGGCATTCGCACCGGGGTTCCATGGTTTATTGCTATACTGCTATTAATAGCGATAGTGCTCGGGTTTGTAAGGTCCGTCTTTCTTCACTCCGAGATATTCTTCCTGTTCGGCGGTCAGTTCCTCCAGTACCACGCCGATCTTGGCGAGGTGGAGACGGGCCACTTTTTCGTCCAGGTGTTTGGGAAGCACATATACCTTGTTCTCGTAGTTCTGATGGTTGTTCCACAGTTCTATCTGAGCGAGGGTCTGGTTGGTGAAGGAGTTACTCATCACAAAGCTGGGGTGACCGGTCGCACATCCGAGGTTCACCAGACGGCCTTCTGCCAGCAGGATGATCTCCTTTCCGTCGATATCGTACAAATCCACCTGGGGTTTGATGGTATCCTTTGTATGACCGAAATGTTGATTCAGCCAGGCCACATCGATTTCGATATCGAAGTGTCCGATGTTACAAACGATGGCCTTGTCTTTCATTGCACGGAAATGTTTTTCCGTGATCAGGTCGCGGCAACCGGAGGCCGTAACCACGATGTCGGCTTCCTTCACCGCATCAATCATCGGCTTCACTTCATATCCGTCCATGGCAGCCTGGAGTGCGCAAATCGGATCGATTTCAGTGACAATCACCCGGCAGCCTGCGCCGGACAAAGAGGCAGCGGAACCCTTACCTACATCACCATATCCGCCTACAACGGCTACTTTACCGGCCAGCATCACGTCTGTGGCACGGCGGATGGAATCAACCAGGGATTCTTTACAGCCATACTTGTTGTCGAATTTGGACTTGGTAACAGAGTCGTTCACGTTGATGGCCGGCATGGGAAGTGTGCCTTTTGCAACGCGCTCATACAAGCGATGTACGCCGGTGGTCGTCTCTTCAGAGATGCCTTTGACATGGTGTACCAGTTCAGGGTATTTGTCGAGCACCATGTTTGTCAAATCACCACCATCGTCCAGGATCATGTTCAAAGGACGGTCAGCACCACCAAAGAACAGGGTCTGCTCTATGCACCAGTCAGCTTCTTCGTTGGTTTGGCCTTTCCATGCGAAAACACCAATACCGGCAGCAGCAATTGCAGCTGCAGCGTGGTCTTGTGTAGAGAAGATGTTGCAGGAGCTCCATTTCACCTCTGCACCGAGGGCAACCAGCGTTTCAATCAGGACGGCAGTCTGAATGGTCATGTGCAGGCAACCGGCGACGCGCGCACCTTTAAGCGGCTGTTGAGCGCCATATTCTGAGCGAAGGGCCATCAGACCGGGCATTTCTGCCTCAGCAAGACGTATTTCCTTGCGGCCCCATTCTGCGAGGCTGATATCTTTCACCTTGTAGGGAAGGGCGAAATCGATGTTGGGAAGTGCTGTCATAGACATAAATAGTCGTTGATTTTTTGCAAAATTAATCAAATAAAAGGGGGTGGCAAATTTTATGCGCTATTCCCTCGGTATTGTATCTCAATGGGTTGGATTTCGACTATGAATCTTGTAAACCATCATCCTGCATAGTCCCCCTGACTTTTGTGTCCATGCCATTGTCTGGATGTTTGCATGTGAACGCGGATGGCATTTCTGGATAGCTTGACCGCGACGACATAAGAAGCAATGGCGCCACCGAATAAAAGAAGTCCGGATACATGAGCTGCTACCACCTTGTTTTCCTGCAGGAAAAGGAAAAAATCGAAACATCCGTGGAAAAAAGTAGCGGCAAGAACCCCGCGCAACAAATAGGATCTTTTTTCGATTTGTTTGAATCTGGCCATACCCAGATAGTAGCCCATCAACACGGCAAAGGAAGCGTGCGCCGGAACCGAGAGAAACATTCGGGCGATACCGGTGGTCAAGCCGTGTTCCATGACATACATGATGTTTTCAAGGGTAGCGAATCCCATGCTGACCATCACGGCATAGACAATTCCGTCAAAAGGTTCGTCGAACTCCGGTTTCGGAAATGCATACTTCCTGACCATAACATATTTGCACCATTCTTCCGTAAATCCTACGATCAAAAACGCTTTCAAGGCAGTGAAAAGAATACTCTCCGAGCCATTGTCTCCCGTGATGAATAACACAGTGGACTCAATGACACCCGCCATCAGTGCACTCAACATCCCGAGAAAAAAGCTGATGATCACATGCTTTCTGGGTTCCCGGTTGTATTCGTCTTTGAAAAAAAAGTAAAGGCTGATGGCAATGCCAGGGGCTATGGAGACTGCAAATAAAACCATCGGTGCTGGTGTTCAATGGGGTGAATAGTATATCTATTGGATGCGTAACTTCGAAAATACCTGAAAATCCCTCGCGCTTATGGTTTTCCGACTTTTTTCATTGATTTCTATGCTTGTGTTCCCATTACTGCTTGTTGCACAGCGTTTTGGTGGGAATCCAGCCTCGTTTCGATGGCAGCAGTCCGGAACGGATACAGTCAGGGTAATATTTCCAACAGGTACAGACAGCCTTGCGGGTAGGGTGGCCGCTATCACACACAGAATGGCCGGTAGCAACCCCGTTTCCTTAGGTCAGCAAATTAAAGGCATCGATATTTTATTGCAATCC
>JBEEMB010000048.1:0-2721 GCA_041167815.1 Bacteroidota bacterium
CTGTGCAAAGGAAGTCATGGAAAGACACAAAAACATGGCAAATATGCTATGATCAAGGATCCCTCCACAGCTCCGGCGATATATCGTTAGTTTATTCATATGAGCAGGTCGAACACTCAGGCAATCAGAACCGGATACCCAGTGAGAGGCCTCCACGTACACCGGCCCAGGGGCCGGAAAGTGAGACTTTGGCACCATTGGCATTCACATCGATCACATTCTTTACAAAAGGCACGGCTGCCAGGACATCTTCAATTTCCGTTTGCAGGCTGTTCTGATCTGCCGTGGAAATCGGCGTACTGTTGGTGCCGGTCAGCGTCCCTTTTGCAACTCCAAAATGGGGACCCAGGATCCACCAGTCGAGCACCACGCGTTTGCCCATCACCCATTGCGAGCCAAGCATGAACCCACCGGTGTTGGATGTCAGGCTGCCCGTAAGCGTTGCTGTGCTTGTAGTTCCAGCGTTGTTGTCGTAGTCCACACTGATGTTTCCGATTTCATGACGGGCATATCTGTAGAACAGAGAGAAATAAAACCCGTGACCGTAACCTTTTTTCCCGGCATAGAATCGAATTTCCGGCGTCACGGCAAAATTGCTCATGCGGATCGATTCAACCTCTTTGCGGGCATCCACGTTAGTGCCGCTTCCGGCATCTTCGATGGAGCTGATGATACGATCCTTGAATAAGACCGGACCCGATGGCATGGTGCGAAAACCCAGATTGAAGGAGGTCTTCTTTGAAAGCATCCGCTCATAGGTCAGGTTGTAATTGCGAAGTGCGAATCCTGGCAGATTTGTTTTGATGATATTTTTTCCCGGTTGCTCTTCATCATCTTGCGCCACAGCTTTCACTGTAATCAACTGATGGGCAAGAAGCGTTGAAAGTACCAAAAGAAAGCGTGGGAGGATTTTCATGATGTTGAATGTTAAGATAGTCAGATTATAAGATGCAATTTCGCAAATGACGAGACAGCCGATCCTGCAAAAATTGATTTTATCGATTGTTTGGCAGAAATTGATACAATTTAGGTAACTCAGGATAATTCAGGACGGGTAATCATTTGTTTTGTGATACTTTGACCCCGAGTGTCTCCAGTCAATTCGCTCTTACTGAAACAAACAGACGCAACCAGCACATGCCATCATCCCATTACGTGATTGGTGTCGATTACGGCACAGACTCGGTACGAACCGTGATCATTGACAGCGAGCATGGAACAGAGGCGGCGGCTTCCGTTCACTATTACGAACGTTGGAGTCGGGGGATGTATTGCGATGCCGCAGCGAACCGCTTCAGACAACACCCGCTCGATTACGTGGAAGGATTGGAGAAAACCATAAAGGACTGCGTCTCACAAGTGGGTCCTGACATAGCCCAACGCGTCAGAGCCATCGGGGTGGACACCACAGGTTCCACGCCCATCGTCGTGGATGCAAGCGGCACACCATTGGCGATGCGACCTGAATGGTCACAGAATCCGAATGCCATGTTCGTCCTGTGGAAAGACCATACGGCCATCAAAGAGGCTACGGAGATCAACCGTCATGCGAAACAATTCGATATCGACTATCTCAAATTTGTCGGAGGCATTTATTCCTCCGAATGGTTCTGGGCGAAATGGCTCCACATGCTAAGGGTAGATGAATCTGTCCGGGAGGCATGTGTTTCTTTTGTGGAGCATTGCGACTGGATTCCGTTCCTGTTGACAGGTGGCAATGATATCCGAAACATAAAAAGGAGTGTATGTGCTGCAGGTCATAAAGGACTTTGGGCGGCAGCTTTCAACGGATACCCACCCAATTCGTTTTTCGCCAGCCTCGACCCGCTACTGGACGGAAAGGTCGACTCCCTGGGACAGGAAGCATATACATCAGATACTTCGGCAGGTACCCTTTCTGCAGAATGGGCAACACGATTGGGCCTTTCCGAAGAAGTGGTGGTGGCGGTAGGTGCCTTCGACGCACACATGGGTGCGGTTGGTGGTCAGATCGAACCCGGACATTTGAGCAAGGTAATGGGTACGTCCACCTGCGACATCCTTGTATCGGCAGATCAGGCACTTGACAACCGAACCGTTTGCGGCATCTGCGGACAGGTCAATGGTTCCGTCATTCCGGGCATGACCGGTCTGGAAGCCGGACAATCAGCCTTTGGTGATACCTATGCCTGGCTTCGGCGGCTGATCCTCGATCCCGTGAAACAAATCGTCGATGGCATCCCGGTGCTCGACCAGGCCATGCGTGATCAAATCAACCGGCAAATGGAAGACCGGCTGATACCCATGCTCTCCGAACAAGCAGCAGCGCTTCCGTTGGAAGCAGATGATGAACTGGCCGTGGACTGGTTCAATGGCAGACGCACACCGGATGCGAATCAATATTTAACGGGTAGTTTACACGGTCTTCGCCTGGGAACAGACGCCGCCCGGGTATTCCGTGCCCTGGTGGAAGCGACCTGTTTTGGGGCCAAGCGCATCATCGAAAGGTTCAGATCGGAAAGCGTCGAGATTGATGGACTCATCGGCCTGGGCGGGGTTGCCCGGAAGTCGCCCTACATCATGCAGGTGATGAGTGATGTGACGGGTATGCCCATCCGCATCCATCGCAGCGAACAGACCTGCGCCATGGGTGCGGGCATGTTTGTAGCCACAGCAGCGGGAATTTATACCAGGGTGGAAGACGCAATGGCCGCCATGGGTCAGGGTTTCGAGGCTGAATAT
>JBEEMB010000055.1:0-8698 GCA_041167815.1 Bacteroidota bacterium
CCGTACCTCCAATCCGGTGCATCACGAGACATCCGCCGGCATCTTCAAAAAAATATACGATCAGGGACTGTTCGAAGAGAAGGAATCCGAGCAGTATTTCGATGAACAGGCCAATGTGTTCCTGGCAGACAGATATATCACGGGCACCTGTCCGGTCTGTCATAAGCCGGGCGCGTACGGCGATCAATGTGAAAAATGCGGCAGCACGCTCTCTCCCGAACAGTTGATCGATCCGAGATCAACACTCAGCGATGCCGTTCCGGTGAAACGAAAGACGAAACACTGGTACTTCCCGCTGCAGAATTATGAGCCCTGGCTGAAGGAATGGATCCTGGAAGGTCATAAGGACTGGAAAAACAATGTTTACGGACAGTGCAAAAGCTGGCTGGACAGCGGCTTGCAGCCTCGCGCCATGACGCGCGACAGCCACTGGGGCGTGAAAGTGCCCCTGCCGGATTCGGAGGGTAAGGTGCTGTACGTCTGGTTCGATGCGCCGATCGGATACATCAGCGCCACCAAGGAACTGACACCGGACTGGGCGGATTATTGGTGCAAGGAGGATACCAAGCTGGTGCATTTCATCGGGAAGGACAACATCGTTTTCCATTGCATCATATTCCCCGCGACGCTAAAAGCACATGGTGGATTTGTGCTGCCGGAGAATGTGCCTGCCAATGAATTCCTGAACATCGAAGGCGAAAAAGTATCCACCTCACGCAATTGGGCCGTATGGGTGCATGAGTACCTCGAAGATTTCAAGGGCTGCGAGGATATACTCCGCTACGTACTCTGCGCCAACGCCCCGGAGACCAAAGACAATGATTTCACCTGGAAGGATTTTCAGGATCGAAACAACAGTGAACTGGTGGCCGTCTTCGGCAATTTCGTCAACCGGACCTTCGTACTGATGCATAAGCTCTGCGGTGGTAAAGTCCCGAAGCTGCATGAGGAAGTGATGGATGATCGTGACCGCGCCATGCTGGAGGAATTCAAAGGGACAGCTGCCCGGGTCACCGATGCCATAGAGCACTATCGGTTCCGTGAAGCGCTTTTCGAAGTGATCGACCTCGCCCGCAAGGGAAATAAATATATGCAGGACAAGGAGCCCTGGATCCTGGCACGAACACTGGCCGATCGTCCTGAAGATCAACAGCTGATCGACAACTGCATGCATATCTGCCTGCAGCTCTGCGCCAACCTGTCGATATTGATCAATCCCTTCCTCCCCACGACGGCCCGCAAGCTGCTGCACATGATGAAGGTCGTGGAACGGATGCTCGACTGGGAGAACGCCGGGAAATCCAAATTGCTCAGCGTGGGCTACACGCTGCGTGCCCCCGAACTGCTCTTCAGAAAGATTGAAGATGAAGAGGTGGCCGCCCAGATCCAGAAACTGAATGCCGGAAAAATCACATCACCCGCTGTGCCTGAACCGGCAGCACAGGCTTCTGAAGCCTCCGCCACCCCGGCACCGGAAGCCGCTGAACAAGCGGTCATCACCGTGAAAGACGAAATTGTTTTCGATGATTTCGCCAAAATCGACCTGAAAACAGGCAGGATCGTGGCGGCGGAAAAAGTACCCAAGGCCGACAAACTCCTGAAACTGGAAGTGGACCTTGGCTTTGAAGTAAGAACCATTGTATCAGGCATTGCCCTCCATTTCCAACCCGAAGAGATCATCGGACGGCAAGTGGTGGTAGTCGTAAACCTTGCACCTCGGAAAATGCGTGGGGTCGAAAGCCGCGGCATGATCCTGATGGCGGAAGACGCCGCCGGGAAGTTGCATTTCGTGGCACCCACCGACCAGATTGACGCAGGCTCCGGCGTGAGTTGACCGCAAGCTTGCACCGAACTCTTGGAGAGTTGACCACTCTCCAAGAGTCTGCAACGCTCCAAGAGTTAGCCACTCTCCAAGAGTTCGGGACTCTCCAAGAGTCGGCAACTCTCCAAAAGTCCGCAACTCTCCAAGAGTTCGGAACGCTCCAAGAGTTAGCCACTCTCCAAGAGTGGTCAACTTTTCAGGGGTCTGGGAGTACTATTGTCTGAATGCCAGAAGAAGCTGCTTTGAAAATCGCATTCAAAATATCGGCCACCGTGTTGGTCCTGCTGGCGCTCACCGCCGGTGGAGCCTACCTGTGGTTTATCAGACACGCAGAAGAGCTGGTGAGGCAATTCCTGTTGGAAGAATCGAACGGGGCGATAGACCTCCGGACCCAGCGGGTTTCCTACGGATTCAAAACACACCGACTGATCCTCACCGGGAATACGTTCATCACACGCAACGCAAAGGCAAATCACTACAACATCACAGCCAAAGTGATCGAATGCTCGATGGGCCCTGTCTATCAAATTATCAGCGAACGCCGACTGATTGTCGATTCGATCCTGGTTGATGGCCCGAATATCAGCGTCGAGCGCAAGTTGCCCGTCAATCGCCGCAATATTTCCCTTCCCGAAGAACTGGGACGCATCTATCAACTGCTGGAGAAATCCCTGAAAAATCTGAGCATCCAGACCTTTCAGGTGACCAATGGAAGCTTCCGGCTGGATCATTCCTCCGACAATATACCGCCTGTCAATATCTCAGGCATCAGCCTCCGACTAGAAGGGCTGCGCATTCCAAATAACGCAGACCGAGGCCGTTTCATGCACAGCGACCGCCTGCTGGTGGAAACAGGAAGACAGTCGATTCAACTGCCCGATGGACGACATGCACTCAGCTTCCGAGCTTTCCGCCTGGACACCCGCGACAGCTCGATATCCCTCGATGCATGCCGCCTGACTGATCAACGGCATGCTGAATCCATCGCCAGATTCGACATGGCATTCGACAGGCTACAGTTCAAAAACCTCGACCTTGCTCGACTCTCCCGAGAAAATATGTTGAAAACAGACAGTCTTACCTGTCTCAAACCGGATATCAGACTCGGATTTGAAATCACCAGCAAGGGTGAAACCAACAGTGCCGCCGGTAGAAGAAAACTGCAAGAGTCGGTGGAAAATGCTGTCAGACAAATGACCGGACACCTCGACATAGGACACATCAAAGTCACAGAGGCCCGGATCGACCTAACAACGACCCGGAATGGAAGAAAAAGCAGATATCAGACTTCCGGCAGCGATTTCACCATCGACGAACTCGTCATTCCGACACAGGCACCGCTGAGGATCGGGCGATTTGATTTCGAGATCCGAAACTACATCGGGTACTCTTCAGACAGCCTCTACGCGATCAGATTCGACAGTGTTCAATTGCGCGACCGTACCGTTTCCCTCGGCCGGTTCGCCGTTCGCTCCACCCCGAAAAATGCGAATGCCGCCTGGAAGGAAATACAAATGAAGGCCTTTGAACTTCAAGGCATCTATTGGCCGGCGCTCATCTTCGACAATCGCATCCAGGCGCTCAGGGCCACACTCGTCGAACCAGCCATCAAACTGCAAACAAATGCCACGGAAACAGAACGCAAAAAGAATAAAGGCGCATTCTATGCCGCACTGAACGGCTTCAGAAAAATACTGGAGATGGATTCTTTGATGATCCGAAACGGTTCCGTCTCCGTCAAAACAGATAATGGAGCCAGCCTGGATCTGAACGGATTCCACACCGGCGTTGATATCAGCGCATTCCTTTCCTCCAGCAATCCCACAGACCTGATCGGCAGCCTCAATGGATTTTCATTCTCCGATGGCATGCTTTTCAATGGCATCGAACGAATATCCCTTCAGAATGGTCTTTATAACAGAGCCCGCCAACAACTGACCCTTCAAGCCGCGTCCTATCGTGACCTGAACGATCCGCTCATCATTTCAGCAAACGGTCTTGTGCTGGACAGCCCGGAACGCACACCAGACAATCAGTTCAAGGCCCGATCAGTTTCCTGGACTTCGGCAGACATCCGCATGGACCGAACCCGGAAACGACCGCGAAATCCGGATCGTAGCAAACCCCTGCTGATCGGTTGGCAATCCACCCGGGGCAACAATACCACCCTGGATATTTCCGCCGGAGAAACAAGCATGACCACCACCGTTGATCATCTCCAAACGGGTCCCGTCGACATCACGGCCATCGGAAAACCCGATATCCGCAATATTGCATTGGAAGGACGTGATCTGCGGCTCGAACTCTCCAGATCCCGCAGCCGAATCGGAAGATATACACTGGCAGATGGTCTGTGGTCGACACTGGAGGACATCGAACTCTACTTGCCCATGGGAGAAAGGCGCATACAAGCCTTGGTCCCCCGATTGATGCTGAAAGCCGAACTGGGTTCCTTCCTTGCCGAGAAACCTGTGGTGGACAGCCTCCGGGTAGAAGATCCTGTCTTCCGATTCGAACGAATGTCCGGAGGAAATCCAATGCCCGCTAACAATATTCCGGATCTGACAGTGGGAAATATCGATATCGTTCGTGCCATACTGCCCAAAGACCCGATCCGATTGCGAGATGACCTGAAACTGTCGGGAAAGATCCCCTTCTGGAGATTTCACAAATTGAACGTGCGTGAGGGATCCCTGTCCATACAAATGTTGAATATCGGATGGGACAGCCTCCGGGCAGAAAAAGGAAAAACGATCATCACTACCTTGAATGCCGGAGGAAAGACGGCCGTATTCACTGATTTGAACTTCCGTCCCGCCACTCAGGAACGAACAATCCGCTGGTCGGCCACCCTCCGAAGATTCGAGGCCATGACTATGTCAATCATAGACAGAAATCCATCTGAAAATGAAGCGGCACCAACTTCCCTGATGATGGATCACATCAATCTCTCTTCCCTGCAACTGGGATCGGGAATCCGGATGGATGCCGCATCGATCGCAAATACCCAACCCGCATTAAGCTTTCAGATCGGACATCTGAAAAGAATGGGAATCTCAAACGATATCGATGTGAAGGGGATGGAATGGCAGCAAGGCACCCGAAAACTGCGATGGTCCGCTTTTTCATTCACACCGAAACTCGACAAATACACTTTTACAAAAACCCTCAAAAATCAGCAGGATCACATCACACTGCGGACAGGTGCCGGCATAGCTGATCAACTCGATCTGGCCGGATTTCTTCAGGACGGCATGCTGAAGATCCGTCACCTCCACACCGATGAGGCCGAACTGTCGTTTTTCCGCGATCGTACCCTGCCATTGCTAACCGGCATCATCAAGCCCCTGCCGGCGGGACTGCTGAAGCGATTCAAAACATCCTTCATCATCGACAGTCTGAGTGTGCGAAAGAGCGTCATCGCCTATGAAGAAATCAACGATAAAACCGGAAAACACGGCTTCGTACTGCTGAAGCACACAGATGGCAGCCTGCTGAACCTCCGGAATACAAACATCTCCATAAAGGATAGCATGGTCGTCAACCTGCATACCCGACTCATGGATACCGCCGCCCTCCGCATCCGCTACAGCGAATCTTACGCCGATACCCTTCATGGCTTCCAGCTTTCGCTCGGCATCGGCCAGTTCAATATGTCCGCCCTCAATCCAATGCTCGAACCCATCGCCTCTGCAAGGATTCGCAGGGGGCGGCTCGACACGGTTGACATGCAGACGACAGGCAACGAATACCGGGCATACGGTCAAATGAAAATGTACTACCAGGATCTGAATGTGCAATTCCTCAATCGGAGCGACTACGAACGTAAAACCATCCTCACCCGACTCGCCAACTTCGCTGCCAACACCGTCCTGCGAAAGGCCAACCTGAAAAGATCCGGCTTCATATATGCAGAACGCATCCGCGAAAAAGGGTTCCCGAACTACTGGATTCGCATCACCCTCAACGGAATACTCACCAACGCCGGGATCCGCGGCAGCAGCCGGGAAGAACGGCGACTGCGCAAGAGCCTCAAAACCGGACAACTACCTTCCCCGACCCTGAAGTAAAAACAAGCGAACCCTTCTTGCCCCTGCGTGTTTTTATCCTAACTTCGATTTAGATAGTTGTTTAACTAACTATCTCCCACGCCCCACTCCGGAAGTGGCCAACAACAAGCCAAAACGACCGAAAACACAGGCGCGGGAGCCACTTTTGATCCTGATAAAATTTCAGATATGAAAAGAACGATTCGCAATGTGGCCGTCCTGGGAAGCGGCGTGATGGGTTCCCGCATCGCCTGTCATTTCGCCGGCATCGGGTTGCAGGTGCTCCTGCTGGACATGGTCCCGAAAGAAGCCACAGAAAGTAAAGATAAGTCGGCCCGAAACCGACTGGTCAATGAGGCACTGCAGGCGGCCATCAAGAGCAACCCTTCTCCACTCTACACAAAGGACGCCGCTAAGCGCATCACCACCGGCAATTTTGACGATGATATGGCCGCCATTGCAAAATCCGACTGGGTGATAGAAGTGGTGGTCGAACGACTCGATATCAAGAAAATCATCTTCGAAAAGGTCGAACTGTTCCGCAAACCAGGGACACTCATCACGTCTAACACCTCAGGCATTCCCATCCACCTGATGACGGAAGGCCGCAGCGAGGATTTCAAAAAGCATTTCTGCGGAACGCACTTCTTCAATCCCCCCCGATACCTGCGTCTGCTGGAGATCATCCCCACACCGGACACGGATCAGGATGTGATTGATTTTCTGATGCAATACGGAGATCTGTACCTCGGCAAAACAACCGTGCTCTGCAAGGATACACCGGCCTTCATCGCCAACCGCATCGGGGTGTTCGGGATCATGTCGATCTTCGGACTGCAGGAAAAGATGAAACTGTCGATCGATGAAGTGGATGCGCTGACGGGGCCCATCATCGGTCGTCCCAAGTCCGCCACTTTCCGAACGGCAGACGTGGTGGGTATCGATACGATGGTAAAGGTCGCCCGTGGCGTGTACGACAACTGCCCGGATGATGAGGCCCGCGACCGATTCATCATCCCCGCCTGGCTCGAGGCGATGACGGAGCGCAACTGGCTGGGTGACAAAACCGGACAGGGCTTCTTCAAAAAGACCAAGGCAGCTGACGGCAGCAAGGAGATCCTGACCCTCGACCTCGCGACCATGGAATACGGACCGCGGCAGAAGCCAAAGTTTGGCACCGTGGAGGCCGCAAAACCGATCGACGACCTCAAGACCCGACTGAAAGCCCTCTGCACGGGCATGGACAAGGCCGGAGATTTCTACCGGCATTTCCATTACGGACTCTTCTCATACATATCTCATCGCATTCCTGAGATCACCGACGAACCCTTCCGCGTGGATGATGCCATGATGGCCGGCTTCGGTTGGGAAATCGGTGCCTTCGAGAGCTGGGATGTACTGGGCGTGGAAAAGACCATCAAGCAGATGGAGAAAGCCGGCTATTCTGTCGCAACTTGGGTGAAAGATATGCTGTCCGCAGGTTTCAGCAGTTTTTACACAGTTGAGGATGGAAAACGCAGGTGCTATTCGCCCACGCATAAATCTATGGTATCGGTGACGGCGCCAGGTCAGGAACAAGCCTTCATAGTGATGCGTAACTTCGAAGGACAAACCGTCTGGAAGAACTCCGCGGCACGCGCCTATCACCTCGGCGATGATGTACTCGGATTGGAATGGTACACCAAGATGGGCAGCATCGGCGGTGAAGTCCTGGAAGGCATTCAGAAGACGATCGGCCTCGCCGAAGATAAATATAAGGGCGTCGTGATCGGTAACGAAGGACTGAACTTCTCCGCCGGTGCGAATGTGGGCATGATCTTCATGCTTGCCATCGAACAGGAATACGACGAGCTTGATATGGCCATTCGCATGTTCCAGCAAACGATGATCCGTGCACGTTTTTCTTCCGTGCCGGTGGTGGTAGCGCCACACTCACTTTCACTCGGCGGTGCCTGTGAACTAAGCCTGCACGCAGACAAAGTATGTGCAGCCGCAGAAACCTATATCGGGCTGGTGGAAGCCGGCATCGGTGTGATTCCCGGTGGCGGTGGCACAAAAGAGTTCGTCCTCCGCGCAGCTGATGAAATGCACGAAGACGAACCGGAGACCATCACACTGAAAAACCGTTTCCTGACCATCGCCACAGCGAAGGTTGCCACTTCGGCACACGAGGCCTTCCAACATGGCATCCTGCGCAAGGGACTTGATGAAGTGGTCTACAACCAGGGTCGTCGCATCGGTGTGGCGAAAAAATCGGTGATCGAACTGTATGAATCCGGTTATGTGATGCCTGTGCAACGCAAGGATATCAAAGTATTGGGCCGTTCCGCCCTCGGTGCGTTATACGCCGGCATCAACGGCATGGTACAGGCCGGCTATGCCACACAACACGACAGTGTGGTGGCGAAGAAACTGGCGTATGTCATGTGTGGCGGCGATCTGAGCGAACCAACGCTGGTATCAGAGCAATACCTGCTGGATTTGGAACGTGAGGCCTTCCTCAGTCTGTGCGGAGAGCGGAAGACGCTCGAGCGGATTCAGAGCGTATTGAAGAGTGGCAGGCCATTGCGGAATTGATATTGATTGATCAGAAAGGTGTCGTTTGTATCTATTTATTAATGAAGTGAGTGCCATTTAAATAAATATAAATACAATGTTGATTTTTCATTACACAGCAACATCATCTACAGAATAGGAACAATCACCAACATAACCTTGTGGAAGCCGGCATTCAAATATTTACTTCACCAGATGGGAACGCTGAAATCGAAGTCCACTTCACAGATGAAACATTCTGGCTCAACCTGAATGAGATAGCCAGGTTATT
>JBEEMB010000058.1:0-3797 GCA_041167815.1 Bacteroidota bacterium
AGCTCATCCACTGAAGTATTCGGACCGGCCAGTGATAACGTGTTCGATATTCATCGGGAGTGATAGGCGTGCAATCTTTTTCTATGATCATCTGCAGTGCATCCCTCACCGTGGTTCCAAATGCCGCATCATCCACATCCAGGTTGAGTTCCACACTGGCATAAGCACTGATGTTGTTCACATTGTAAGACCCTGCCGTCACCCAGACATGATCTCGCACGGCCATCTTTCCATGCAGCACGTTTCTACGATACTCATATATTTCGGCACCACAACGCAGCAGGTATCTGTACATGTATCGTTCGGCGTGTTTGGCAATCGACACGTCTGATATGCCTGCCAGGATGAGTCGAATCTTCACCCCTCTGCGGCTCGCCTGCCGGAGGCTTCGACGGATGGCGCGTCCTGGCAGGAAATAACTCGACATAATGATCACTTCATGTTGGGCATCCCGCATAAGTTCCAGATAACTCTTGGATACCTGCCCTTTGCGGTTCACCCAGTCGTTGCGTCGTACCCTGACCGGACACGTCCTGCTGAGGTCGAATACCGGCGATGGATGGGCTGCAATCATCTGCCTGGCGGCCACTGGACTCCGCATCCATGTATGTACACAGGTATTGAAAAGTTCAAAGGCCGCTTCTCCTTCCACTTCCACCGCCCAGTCAAGCCATGCAGGCTGCCCGGGCAGGTCATTGTAACGATCGGAAACATTTAATCCTCCGACCAATCCCGTCATTGCATCTGCCACCAATACCTTGTGATGCATGCGTCGCCCGACATACCAGCTTCCGCCCTGCATGAGTGGTTCGAAGTAACGGAAACGTATACCCGAAGTTTTGAATCCTTCAAGCAGTTCTTCAGAAAGTCCACGTGAGGCATAGCCGTCCACCATCAACCAAGTTTCAACGCCTCGCGATGCCGCATCCCTGAGGAGCGCAGCAATCCGTTCTCCCGTGGTATCCTCTTCGAAAATGTAAATCTGGAGATGAATGGAATGCCGGGCCGACAAAATGATGCGTTCCATCGCCGCGAAATAATCGCGGCCACCCCGCACAAGCCGTGCGCTGTTGAAGAGCGTATACCCGGTAGATACGTGTCTTTCAAGTCCAGACATGATTCGAAATTAATCAAAGCGCTTACATCCATTGTAAGAGCATACGGAAAGATGATGAAAATCAGTAGCTTTAGCTGAACCCGGCATGCTTGGTGATGCCAATGCGTCATAATTTCACCGCAAAGCACAAACCTTGAAGATACCGAAGCAGACAACGAGATTCCTGCAGGAAACCGGGGGACTGGCGCGGTTTGCCGGAAGGGTTTTCACAGAAGGCCTGCGGCCACCGTTTGAGTTGTCGGAGTTTCTGCGTCAATGTTACTTGATCGGCAATAAATCGCTGCCGTTGGTAGGTACCACCGCCTTCATCATGGGACTGGTACTCACCATTCAACTCCGGCCTGCACTCCTCTCCTACGGGGTTGAATCAGAACTGCCTTACATCGTTGCGGACGCGATCATCCGGGAGATCGGTCCGGTCATCACGGGCCTCATCTTCGCCGGCAAGATCGGATCCGGGATAGGTGCCGAGCTGGGTTCCATGAACGTCACCGAACAGATCGACGCGATGGAGGTATCCGGCACCAATCCGTTTCGCTATCTCGTGGTGACGCGTGTGCTGGCAGCAACCCTGATGCTGCCCTTGCTCGTGCTGCTCTCAGATGCGATCGCCATCTCAGGATCATTCATCGGGGTGAATATCAAAGGGGTCATGAGTTTCAGCCTCTTCACGGACGAGATCTTTCAATTTCTTGATTTCACCGATGTATTCCCCCCGTTGATCAAGACTTTTTTCTTCGGATTCTCCGTCGGGATCGTTGGATGTTATAAGGGATATACATCAAGCCGGGGTACAGAAGGCGTGGGACGTTCGGCCAATGCTTCCGTGGTGATCGCTTCGATGCTGATCTTTTTGATCGACCTGATCGCGGTACAGATTACCGACCTGCTGGGCTTCAATTGAAGAATGAATATGAGGATCGACCAGGAAAACAGAAACGATGAATCGGCGGTGATCCGGATCCGCGACCTGTCGATCGCCTTCGGCAGCCATGTCGTATTGGATGGGTTCGACATGACGCTCGCCAAGGGTGAAGACCTCGTGGTTCTTGGTAAATCCGGTTCCGGAAAATCGGTGCTCATCAAATGCATCATCGGTTTGTTGATGCCGGATCGTGGCAGCATAAGGGTGTTGGATGAGGAAGTCACGGAGATGAACCATGCTGCCCTCGACCAGATGCGGGCGCGCGTAGGATTCCTCTTCCAAAGCAACGCCCTGTACGACTCGATGACCGTCCGGGAAAACCTTGAATTCCCCTTGCGCCGACATTGGATCCAATTGTCGCAGGGCGAGGTCGATGACATGGTGATGGAGGCGCTTACGAACGTGGGACTGGCAGAAACGGTAGATTTGATGCCGTCTGAACTCTCCGGTGGAATGCGCAAACGCATTGCCCTCGCCCGCACCCTCATCCTGAAACCGGAGATCATCCTCTACGATGAACCCACCACAGGCCTTGATCCCATCACGAGCCGCGGCATCAGCGACCTGATGGTGGAGATCGCAGATAAATATAAGACCAGTTCGGTGATCATCTCACACGATATGCGATGCGTGGAGCGAACCTCTGAACGCATCATCATGCTGATCGACGGGAAATGTCACCATACCGGAAGCTTTGCGGAACTCAGCAGATCCGATGATCCCGCCGTCACACCATTCTTTCAATGAATCGACCATGCCCCGACAACAACAACATCTCGCCAAACTCGGATTCTTTGTCATAGCCGCAGGATCGATACTGATTCTGGCATTGTTCCTGATCGGCAAGAACCAACATCTGCTGGGTTCGCATTTCATGCTGAAGGCACATTTCAAAAATGTGGCCGGACTCAGAACGGGCAACAACGTACGATTCTCCGGTATCGAAATAGGCACCGTCAAGGACATGCGGATCCTCAACGACTCGACGCTTGAAGTGACGATGCTGGTCAAAGAAGACATGAAACAGGTGATCCGACGCAATGCCCTCGCCAGTCTTGGTGCCGACGGACTGATGGGCAACAAGGTGATCAATATCCTGCCGCAGTCTGGCAGCGCCTCCTATGTGGAAGACGGGGATCTCCTCAGCACCCGGGCAGCCGTGGAGATCGATGATGTGTTGCGTACCCTGGCGTCCACTGGTGATAACATCCATGCCATCACCGAATCCCTGAAGGCGACCACGGCCCGGATCAATGAGAGTCGCGGCCTCTGGAAACTGATCGAGGATGAACAGCTTGCACATAATATCAATGCGGCCTCCGGTCACCTGAACCGGGCTGCAGCTGAGGCAGAGGGCATGACTAAGGACGTCCGCTCAATGCTGGCGGATGTAAAATCCGGCAAAGGGCCTGCAGGCGTGATCCTCCGTGACACGGTGATGGGAGATGAACTACGGCAGTCGATCTCCAGATTGGCGGCCGTATCACGTTCCGCAGAAAATCTGGCGGCCGATCTGGATACCGTCACAAAGCGATTGGGCAACGATCTGCAGGATGGCAAAGGGCCACTGAACCTGGTGTTACGCGACACATCCGTATCCGGAAGGATCAGCCGGAGTCTGCTTCAGGTGGAATCCGGCACCGGATATTTCAACCAAAGTATGGAGGCACTACGTCACCACTTTTTATTCCGGAGTTATTTCCGCCGCAAGGAAAAGGCCCGCAATGCCCCACAGCAGTAAGATCCACCGTAGAA
>JBEEMB010000101.1:0-4392 GCA_041167815.1 Bacteroidota bacterium
GGATAACACCCTCTTGATCGGCACGCACGGCAACGGCATGTTCGTCGCTTATCTCGGTGATGCGATCAGCGGGCCGACACCGGTGATCACGCCCATCCGCAACGATCCAGGATTTGTGAAAAACGTCTACCCGTCGCCAACCAACGGGCCTTTGAATATTTCCATGGGCAATATGACAGGCATCCGAAGTGTGCGGGTCAGGGTCAGTAATCTTTCCGGTCAGACGGTCTTCGATCAGGATATGCCATATCGAAACGGAACGGTGGATCTATCGAAACTCTCCCGCGGAATGTACGTGGTCACCATCACCAGCCCCAACCGCAGTCATCAGTACACCCGTCAGATAGTTCGGGATTGATATTTATACGAGATGCTTATATTCGTGTAGAGTGTATGGGCATGTGGAAATCTGAACCACATGCCCTTATGTTTGCCCTTTCAACCCAACAGACCTTTACCAACATGGCAGCACAACCCTGGCGCACCGCTGTGGTGACGCGCATCGAAGAAGAAGCGACCGACACGCGGAGATTTTGGTTCCGTGTTCCGGAACTCGACAGATTTGATTTCATTCCCGGACAATTCGTCACCTTCGATCTCCCCATCCACGAGAAACAGAATAAACGTTGGCGCAGCTATTCAATCGCTTCCGCCCCGGATGGCACGAATGAGTTTGAATTGGTCATAGTACTGAACCCGGAAGGGTTGGGCACGAACTATATGTGGAAGGAATTTGGAATTGGGACAGAAGTCCTTTTCCGCGGGCCACAGGGCGTATTCACCCTGAATAAAGAAACGGAGAAGCAGGACCTCTTCCTGATCTGTACGGGCACCGGCATTGCCCCCTTCAGGAGCATGGTCCAGGATGCCATCAGCCATGGAACGCCTTATCAGCATATTTACCTCATCTTCGGCACACGCACGAAAGCGAGTCTGCTGTATCACGAAGAACTCTCGAAAGTATCGGCCGATCATCCGAATATCCAATACATCCCGGTGCTTTCCCGCGAAGACTGGGAAGGGGAAAAGGGATATGTGCATCAGGTTTACGAACGACTCGCTGCCGCCGGCCAACCCGCCGATTTCTTCCTATGCGGCTGGAAGAACATGATCGACGAGGCAAAACGCCGCATCCAGGAACTGGGGTACGACCGCAAATCCATCCACCAGGAGATTTACGGTTGACAGCCATCAACTCTTGGAGAGTCGGCAACGCTCCAAGAGTTAGGCACTCTCCAAGAGTTGGGGACTCTCCAAGGGTTGGGGACTCTCCAGGAGTTTGCCGCTCTCCAGGAGTTGGCAACTCTCCAAGAGTTAGGCACTCTCCAAGAGTTGGGGACTCTCCAAGAGTTGGGGACTCTCCAAGGGTTGGGGACTCTCCAAGGGTTGGGTAATTATGTTAAATAGAAACCCTGATCAGATGCCCCGGAATGTTCCACGAGTCGGGGACTCTCCAGGCGTTCAGCGGTACTAAAGTATTGGAAATCATATGTATATCCTATCCAAGATCATCGGCGACCTGATTGATCCGCTGTTGTGGATCGTGCTGACACTGCTTTGGGCGAGTCTGACCCGATCCGCGATAATCAGGAGACAACTGCTTAGATCCGCACTGGTGCTGACCCTGTTTTTTTCGAATGGCTGGTTGATCAAGAACCTCACGGTCGCCTGGCAGTGGAAACCCGCAATCCTGCTGCCTGAAAATAAATATGAAGTGGGTGTGCTGCTCGGCGGAATGTCCGGCTTCGATAAACGGGATCACAAGGGGTATTTCAATCACGCTTCAGACCGGTTCATCCAGACCCTGCGACTCTACAAGACCGGACATATCAAGCGCATACTCATCACCGGCGGACAGGCCAGTCCATTTCCTGAACACGATTTTAGGGAAAGTGACTTTCTGACGGAAACACTCGTGGAGATGGGTGTGCCCCCTGATCACATCATCAATGAACGCAACGCCCGGAACACCATTGAAAATGCAAAGCTGACAAAACTGCACCTTGATTCGATGGGCGTGAAAGACAGCATCCTGCTGATCACTTCAGCGGCCCACATGCCACGATCTGCACGGATATTTTCGTCCGAAGGCATCGCTTTTCGGGCATTCCCCTGCGACTATAACGTGAAACCTTCGGGGTCGAAATTTGGATGGTCAAGCCTCAAGCCTTCCACTGACGCGTTCGTTCAGTGGAAGAGCTTGATGCATGAAATCACCGGCTATGCCTGGGTGATGTTGAAAGATTGAAGACCGCTGTGTTATCAGCGGGTCTGTGAGCGAACCAGCTCACGTACCGATGCGATGGGAATACGCTCCTGCTGCATCGTATCGCGATAACGGATGGTCACACAGTTATCCTCCTTCGTCTGATGGTCGATGGTGATGCAGAATGGCGTACCCAATGCATCCATGCGACGATAGCGCTTGCCGATCGTATCCTTCTCCTCATAGAAACAGTAAAAATCCTCCCGGCAATCCTTCATGATTTCACGTGCGATTTCGGGCAGTCCGTCCTTTTTCACCAGCGGCAGGATGGCCAGTTTGATGGGCGCAAGTTTCGGAGGAATGCGTAATACGACGCGGCTGTCTTCCCGGCCATCTTCCTTGGTCCATGACTCCTCAGCATAGGCATAAGAGAGTGTGAGCAGGAACATGCGATCCAGACCGATCGATGTTTCAATCACATAAGGGACATAATTCTGATTGATCTCGTTGTCAAAATACTGCAGCTTCTTTCCGCTGAATTGCTGATGGCTCGACAGGTCAAAATCAGTACGTGAATGTATCCCTTCCACTTCCTTCCAGCCGATCGGGAATGCATATTCGATGTCCACGGCCGCATCTGCGTAGTGCGCGAGTTTGACGTGATCGTGATAGCGGTAGTTCTCTGCGGGGAAGCCCAGTGACAGATGCCAGTCGAGGCGCTCTTTCTTCCAATACTCATACCATTCCTTCTGCGAACCGGGACGGATGAAGAATTGCATCTCCATCTGTTCGAACTCACGCATCCGGAAAATGAACTGGCGGGCGACGATCTCGTTCCTGAAGGCCTTTCCGACCTGCGCGATGCCAAAAGGAATCTTCATCCGGGCGGTCTTCTGCACATTCAGAAAATTGACGAAAATCCCCTGTGCCGTCTCAGGACGCAGATAAATTTCGTTCGCCTCGTCGGATACCGAACCCAGCTGCGTGGAGAACATCAGATTGAACTGACGGACATCTGTCCAGTTGCAGGTACCGCTGACACTGCACCGTATGCTTCTGCCATCGATGAGGGATTTCAATCCCGCATAGTCATTGGCAGCGAGCAATGCATCCATCTCTGCGATCACGGCTTCCGCGCCTGCCGCATCGCCATTGGCCTTCAGCTCATCCGCATATCCTTCGATGAGATGATCAACGCGATAGCGCTTCTTGCTGTCCTTGTTGTCGATCATCGGGTCGCTGAAATTATCGACGTGGCCCGAAGCCTTCCAGATGGTGGGATGCATGAAGATGGCGGAATCAATACCCACGATGTTATCGTGCATGCGGGTCATGGCATTCCACCACTGGTCGCGTATGTTGCGCTTCAGTTCACTGCCCCACGGACCGTAATCATACACGGCGCTGAGACCGTCGTAAATTTCGCTGGACTGGAAAACGAAGCCATACTCCTTCGCGTGGGAGATGATGGCGGCAAAACGCTGGGTATCGTTCGAAATCATAGGCCGCAAAGATACGAAAACGGGTCAATGCCCGAAGGCCGGAGACCGATCATGCATCCGGGTCACGGAGCTTCTCATTGGAGCGATGCCGATCGGCATCCCGCAACGTTTTCTTGGCCATGTTGCGTTCAAATGCTTCGGTCAGATTTACCCCGGTCTGATTGGCCAGGCAGATCAACACCCACAACACATCTGCCATCTCATCGCCCAAGTCCTTACCCAGATCGGATTTTTTAAACGACTGGTCGCCGTAGGTGCGGGCCATGATCCGCGCCAGCTCACCCACCTCTTCCGTCAGGATGGCCATGTTCGTGAGTTCACTGAAATATCGCACACCGATGGTGCGTATCCATTCGTCCACCTGCTGCTGTGCCGCATCTATAGTCATAAAATAAATTAAATATAAACGATGATCATTCCCGATCCTTTGTATCGATGAGGATCGTCACCGGGCCGTCATTCACGAGAGACACCTGCATATCAGCACCGAACACGCCAGTTGCAATTGGTCGTCCCAACAGTGTTGTCAGGTTTTTAATGGTGCGTTCATACAATGGAATGGCCGTCTCCGGACGGGCTGCCCGGATGTACGAAGGACGGTTTCCTTTTTTCGTGGAGGCGAACAACGTGAACTGACTCACCACGAGGATATCTCCCCCGATATCCATCACAGAGCGATTCATC
>JBEEMB010000123.1:0-3499 GCA_041167815.1 Bacteroidota bacterium
GGATCTCATTCGTTTATATTTATTTTTTTCTGCACCAAAATGGAAGGATCCGAAGATCCCTTAACAACTCTTCCAACTGCGACTGGCCGCAGAATCCAGGACCGCCTGACAGACTTTTTGCGTCTCATAGGCATCCTGGAAGGTGGGGGAGCAGTCTTCGCCCGTTTCCAGGGATTTCAGGAAGTCAGCAACCTGATGTACGAACGAGTGTTCGTATCCGATGCCGAGTCCGGGGACCCACCATTTGTTCATGTAAGGCTGTTCGCCATCCGTGACATGGATCGATCTCCATCCCCGCAGATTCGATTCATCGCCATTATCGAAGTATTCCAGTCTGTTAAGGTCATGCAGATCCCAGCGGATGGATGCGTTTGCCCCGTTGATCTCGAAGGTGTACAGCGCCTTATGTCCACGGGCATAGCGAGTGGATTCGAAGAGACCAAGAGATCCGTTGTTGAAACGGCAGAAGAACGAACAGGCATCATCGATATGGACATCCTCCACCTTTCCGGTCAGCTGGTGCATGCGCTGCTTCACGAAGGTCTCGGTCATGGCCGATACTTCCTGAACGCCACCGTTCAGCCAGATGGCGGTGTCAATGCAATGGGAGAGCAGGTCGCCCACCACGCCGGAACCGGCCACGGCCGCATCCATGCGCCAGAGACCTTCACCACCCTGGGGAAGTTTCTCGTTGATGGTCCAGTCCTGCAGGAAGTTGGCCCTGTAATGATAGATCTTCCCTAATTTTCCTGATTCGATGATGTTTTTTGCAAGCGTTACAGCAGGTATCCGGCGGTAGTTGTACCACACCGTATTTTTCACACCTGCCGCGGCGATGGCATCCACCATTTCTTTTGATTCTGCCAGATTCCGAGCCAGCGGCTTTTCACACAGGATCATCTTACCCGCTTTGGCTGCGGCGATGGCGATCTCCGCATGTGTATCATTGGGTGTGCAAATGTCAACAGCATCGATATCATCCCGCTCGATGAGTTTTCTCCAGTCTGTTTCCGTGCTTTCATAACCCCACTGATCGGCGAACGCTTTCAGTTTGGCTTCATTTCGGAAGCATACGGCTTTCAAAACAGGTGTGTATGCCAGATCCGGGAAGAAGTTTCGGATCCTGTTATATCCATTTGAATGGGTCCTGCCCATGAATCCGCCTCCAATGAGGCCTATATTTATTTTTTTCTTTTCCATGATATTATATTTATATCTGTTTCAACCTATGTATTAACCGTTCCATCCGTGATGGTTCCTGACTTTCACCAGCGCCGCAAGGATGTCGTTCCATGTCTGCTGTTTCAACAGCACTTCGTTCGGGAACATGCAACCATCCCAGCAGATATGCTGGAAAGCCTTCGTCAGTTCTCCGTTCTCATCCCTGAGCCAGTAGCCTGCATGTCTGGCGATGTCCAGCTTGCCGTTGGGATCGAGCGCCTGGCAGTGCCTGCCGGTTTTATCATGTGAACCGGTGCCATGGACTGTTCCGTCGTTCTGGGCCACGTGGAAGTCCAGCGTCCACGGACGCAGAGCAGCGGTGAGCTTTTTCAGTCCGGCATCCAATGCGGCTCCGTCACTCCAGTCGAAATCTTCTGGAAGGATGCGGTGTTCAGGAGCGTTGTAACCCAAGAGATATAACAGGGTATGTGCCATGTCCGCCTGGAAACCGATATTCGGACGATCAACGGCCTCGAGGGTGTCGATCATCGCTTTCCAGCTGTGCATGCCGCCCCAGCAGATCTCTCCTTCAGCGGCCAGTTTTTCGCCGTAATCTGCGGCCACGTCACAGGCTTCGCGGAAAGTCTCAGCAATGAGTTTGGTATTGCCGGCCGGATCTTTCGCCCAGGCTTCAGGCTTGCTGGCGGAATCGATCCGGATGATGCCATAAGGGCGGACACCGGCATTGCGGAGCTTTTTGCCGAACTCGCAGGAACGCTTCACCATATCTACAAACACGGCGCGGTCTTCCTTGCTGCCCATGGCCGGACCACCCCAGATGGGTGCCACCAGGGATCCGATATTCAGGTTCAGGTTGCCGACTTTATCGGCCAGTCGCTTGATCCCGTCCTCGGTTTCATCGATGTTGAAATGTGGTTCAAACAATCCGATGTCAATACCATCGAATTTCACGCCATCGGCTTCTGCATTGGCGGTGAAGTTGATGAGCGTGTCCAGATCGATCGGTGGTTCCGAATCGGGGCCCTTTCCTACGATGCCGGGCCATGTTGCATTGTGCAGTTTGGGGTAATTGTTTTGAGACATATGGTTGCAATTTAAGTTGAGGTGAATCAGGCGTGTTTTGCGATCTGTTGTTTGATGAATTTGAGTCCGTTCTCGGCCATGTCCCATGGTGCGGAATACTCCCGCCATACATTGATGGCATTGGCGAAGTCCGGATCATTCCTGGAAAATGCTTCAATGGTGAGCCATCCACTGTAGTTGATGGCAGACAGTGTGGCGAAGGTCTCATCCCAATGCACATGCCCGTCGCCGGGGGTGCCCCGGTCGTTCTCGCTGATGTGCACATGCGCCAGCAGCGGTGCTATCGTCTCCAACGCGTCTTTCGCGTGCTTCTCTTCGATGTTGGAATGGTGCGTGTCGTACATGGCCCGCACCTTCGGATGGGAGGCCATGGTGATGAGATGACTCAGCTGATGCATCGTATTGCAGAGATAACACTCAAACCGGTTGAGTGCTTCCAATGCCAGCGTGATGCCCGCAGAAGCGGCGTAGTCGCCGGCATGGTGCAACACTTCGGCGCACCATTTATATTCATCTTCCTGCGGAGGCTTCTTCGAGAATTGTCCGTGGGCAGAATGAAAAGGTCCGCAGAGGATGGTGGAACGCATATCATGCGCGCGATCGATGCCCCATTTGATCCTATCCAGTGCCTTGCTTCTGACCGCTGCATCGGGACTGACGGGATTATGATCCGTATCCACCACGAACACGGACGTGGTCTCCAGTCCGATATTCGCTGCATGATCACCAAAACGCTTATAGGCCGCGTCATCTGGCGCACCGATGAAACACTCCACCCCGTCGTATCCGATCTCCTTGAGTCTGTCGATGATCGGATACTGTTCGTCCGACACGACGGCAGACCACACCAGTGTGTTAAAACCTACTTTGTACATCTTTATATTTATTTTCTATAAGGCACATGGATGTCCATCGGGCCTGCCCATTTTTTCGGGATCTTCTTCCCGGCTACCCAGTGCATCGCATTGATCACCAAATGCTGGAAGGGTTCCTGATCGAAGTCCTCCGGATGCCCCATCGTGGTGAAGAAGATCTTTGCGCCATACTTGTTGGTGCCCGTCCAGGCCACCGGATTGTCGTACGCCTTGTTGTTATTGGGGTTGACGGATTTTCCCATCATCAGTGCCTTGGAGCCGTTGGATGGATATTTCGGCAACACCTGATACAGCCATGATCTCACATGGAAGCTTTTCCCAACATCATGGAGGATGGGATCATTGGACACCGAATCGAT
>JBEEMB010000174.1:0-5607 GCA_041167815.1 Bacteroidota bacterium
CGCAGAAACGACCCCTTACCGGCACCTGAACGACCTGTTCAACCGCGCTTACTACTCTCATGAAATGGGTATGCGTAAACCCCATGCCGAAGGTTACCTGCACATCCTGACACAGGAAGGCCTCAATGCAGCAGACACCTTATTCGTAGATGATAATCTGGATAACATCAATGGGGCTGAGGCCGTCGGACTGAAAACGCATCACCTGCAATCAGACGAACGCATCGAAACCGCTTTGAACTGGCTGTTGCATTGATGTCATCTCTTTTTGCAAACGCCTTATCAAAAGCCTGTGCTACGACACACCCCATCTTTGTCATCCCGAGGCCTCCGAGGGACCTTGTATTCCCCCGCACACAGCATCATTTCACCTCTTCAAAATCAAGGTAATCACCGGCATCGGTATTCACGGCTTTTTTAGGTGGAACATTGACCGAAGTGGCGGCAGCCTGCTGTTGCCGCATCGCCTCCTCCATCTGAGTCTTCGCCGCCTTGAATCCCTTACGCAATTGCAGGGTAGTGCGCACCACCGGGATCAGGAAGCCTGTGATAAATCGGAATAGGAAATAAAATCCCAGCGTGTAGAGGATGTACCGTAACATGGAGCACAAAGGTAGGAAGTGATGGAAATCATTCCGCATCAGATGCCTTCGGCTCAGCAGGCTCCGACGACGCCTCCGACCGACGACGACGGAACAATCGGCCAACCCTGACAGATAGCTTGTCTATCAACGATAGGAATCCATCCTGAAGCTGTTCACTTTCCATCAATCGCAGGGCAACATCCCCGGTGATACCCATGGCTGACACGGGTTTAGACCTGCCGAGCACTGAACGAACAACCATCGATGGAAAATGATGTTTCAAATGATCGATGCTCCGGTCGAATTCGTGCTCGACCTCCTTAACCTTCAATTGATAACGGTAGATCTCCCGATCCAACTGCTCAACACTTCTTATGCGTTTCTTTGCCATGTTCCTTCATTAAGATTTGCTTTCCTCATCCTCCTCACCTAATTCTTCCGGCTCCTCCGATGTCGCAGAAATAAACATGCGGATCAGCGGTGCCTGAAACAGCGGCTTGCGCAGGAGTATGCCCAGGACTAATAAAACTAGAAAAAACCCGGCCGCTGCCAGATGTCCGGCAACGGTACTGCCCGTCATGTCCGCTACCCAGGCCGACAAGGCCAAACCGAGAAAAAATAACACAAAAATGCTCATCAGGATGCCGGTCAATGTCACCATCAACATGCTGAACAATCTTGATATCGTCCTGATCGCCTGTAATTTCATGAGTCCAAGCCGCAATTCCGCGTACTCCCTCACCAAACGATTGATGCGCCGAATAAAACCCGAAAGATCGTCCCGTTCTTCCATAATTATATTGAATTCATCACTAAGGTAACATGCATCGAAACGACGGTGAATGACCGGGATCATTAAAAATTTTTTTGTGTATGACGATTATGCTAATTTTACGCTTGGAAAGCAAAGGAAGGGAACGGGGTCGTTCCCTTCTTTGTTTGGCAGATATGACGAAAGAAGCGCAGATTCAAGCGGTCGAAGCCCTGCTCAGCTCACTCCTGACAGAGGATAAGGACTATTTTCTGGTGGAAATTTCCATCAAACCGGTAAATAATATAAAGGTTTACCTGGATGCGGATAGCGGCGTTATCATTGAGCGATGCGTTGCCTACAACCGTAAACTTTACAAAGCCATCGTTGAAAGCGGGCTATTCCCGGATGGTGAGTTTTCGCTGGAAGTTTCATCCCCCGGCGTAGACGAACCCCTGAGATCTCTCAGGCAATACCGAAAAAATATCGGCCGGCCGGTGGAAGTAGTTCAAGTCGAAGGCCCCGTCATCACCGGTAAACTGACGGACGCCACCGAAGACGCTATCACCCTGGAAGTAGAAGAAGGCAAGGGTAAAAAAAAGACAACCACGACGCATGTCGTGTTGTACACAAACATAAAAACTACAACCGTTCAGATCGTTTTTTAACCAGAAAGTCCTACACGCCTGTAACAGGCAGTGAAGGCAGGAAGTAAAAGCATCGTTATGGCAAGCATCAACCTCATCGAATCATTCCAGGACTTCAAGGAAGCGGAGAATATCGACCGGCCAACCCTGATGAAAGTACTGGAAGACGTATTCAAAACCCTGCTCCGCAAGAAATACGGATCAGACGACAACTTCGACGTCATTGTAAACACCGAAAAAGGTGACCTTGAAATCATGCGCCACCGAACCATCGTGGAAGACGGCGGCGTGCAGGACCCACTCGCAGAAATCGAATACAGCGAAGCCATCAAGCTTGCACCAGACTTCGAAGTCGGAGAAGATCTTTATGAAGAAGTCGACATCCACGACTTCGGACGCCGTGCCATCCTGGCTGCAAAACAAACCCTGGCCAGCCGCATCGGTGACCTCAAGAAAAATGCACTGATCAAAAAATACGGCGATCGCGTTGGAGAAATCATCAGCGCAGAAGTCTATCAGGTGTGGAAGAAGGAAGTACTCCTGCTCGATGAAGACGGCAATGAGATCATCCTCCCAAAATCAGAACAGATCCCTTCTGATTATTTCAAGAAAGGAGAGAACATCCGCGCGGTCATCAAGAAAGTGGAGATGCGCAACAACAACCCCGTCATCATCCTCTCACGTACGCACTCTTCATTCCTCGCCAAACTGCTTGAAATCGAAGTCCCGGAAATTTTCGACGGACTCATCAGCATCAAGAAAATCGTGCGCGAACCCGGTGAACGTGCCAAAGTGGCCGTTGAAAGCTTCGACGACCGCATCGATCCCGTAGGTGCCTGCGTGGGTATGAAAGGTAGCCGTATCCATGGCATCGTTCGCGAATTGAAAAACGAGAACATCGACGTCATCAACTGGACAACCAATACGCAACTGCTGTTGCAACGGTCACTCACACCAGCAAAGATCAGTCGGATGAATCTGGACAACGACCGCATGACCGCAGAAGTGTTCGTGTCTCCAGAACAAGTATCCCTGGCCATCGGCAAACGCGGTGTAAACATCAAACTCGCAGAAGAACTCACCGGATACGACATCGATATCTATCGCGACAACGAAGGTGAACCAGGAGATGAGTACGACATCGACCTCGATGAATTCAGCGATGAAATCGAACCATGGGTCATCGAAGAACTCAAACGCATCGGATGCGATACTGGCAGAAGCGTTCTTGCACTGAGTGCCGCAGAATTGGAACGTCGTACAGACCTGGAAAAAGAAACCATCGAAGACCTTAGAAAAGTACTGGAAGAAGAATTCTCCAGAAGCTAATACCCCGCAGGTTGTCCGTCTGAAACGGAAAACCTGCATTTGAGACAACCGAGCATTAAATTAAATCACAGCGGGCAGCTGTAGGAGGATAAATGTCAGAGATCAATACACCACGCCTCATGGCGGCCGCAAAGGAGTTCAACATCGGCAAAGAAACGCTGGTTGACTACCTCGCGGGCAAAGGCTTCAGCAGGGACGACCTTAAACCGACCTCCAAACTTACGGAGGACATGTATCGTGCGCTCCAGGCAGAATTCTCGTCCGACAAAGCCGCAAAGGCAAAGAGCGATGCCATCGAAATCCCTAAGGGGACTGTGCTGGATGCCAAGAAACGAAAGGATGAGGAAGAGATACTCTTCCGTAAGGACGTGAAGAAAAAAGCCGCTGAGGAAACATCCGCACAGGCACCACAGGCCACCCCGGTAGTGGAAACGCCGCCAGCACCGGAAATCGTTCCCGCGCCAATTCCAGAGCCAATTCCAGAGCCAATTCCTGCACCGACACCGGAACCCATTCCCGCGCCCGCACCAGAAGAACCCGTTGTTTCGGTACCGGAACCCACTCCAACTCCTGCCCCTGAACCAGCCCCGGCGCCGGAACCTGTCGCAGAACCGGTAGTGGAAGAACCCGCAACACCTTCGGTATTGAAAGTGGATGCACCCATCGTCGAAGGTCCAAAAATCATCGACAAGATTGATCTCAGTGCCATCGACTCTTCTACCAGACCCCGGAAATCTGCGGAAAAAAAGCCGGTAATACAACCGGCACCGCCAGCCCCTGCACCCGCTCCCGCTCCAATTCCAGCTCAGAAACCGGTGGTTAAGCAAGAACCGGTAGTGGAAGCCAAACCTGTAACCCCTGCTCCTAAGGCTCCGGAACAACCGGCACCGGTTGAAACCGCAGCAGCACAACCAGAAACAGTAAGGCTTAACGCCCCGGAACTGGAAGGTCCAAAAATCATCGGTAGAATTGAATTGCCCGTCGAAGACAAAGGCGGAAGAGCTGCGGATGAAAAACGCCGTCGCAAACGCATCCCCATAGAAAAAAAGGATGCACCCAGACCCGCTATCCAAAAACCCGGAAGCGGCGGACCACAAAGTGGCGGAAACCGCCCAGGTCAGCCACAGCAACGCCAGGGACAAGGTGGAGGCGGCAGGTTTACGCCATCAAAACGAGGCGACCAGCGCGAATCCAAAGAGATCGATTCTAAAGAAATTCAGAATAAAATTCGCGAAACCCAGGCCAAATTGGCCGGATCAGGTGGACGCGGAAAGAGCCTGAAAGCAAAATATCGTCGCGCCAAACGCGATGAAATGGCAGATGGAATGGGTGAAGGCATGGAGGATAACAAACTCCAACTGACAGAATTCATCAGCGTGAGCGAACTCGCCAACCTGATGGACGTCAGCTTCGCGGAAGTCATCGGCAAATGTATGGGCCTCGGTATCATGGTATCCATCAACCAGCGTCTCGATGCAGAAGTCATCGAACTCGTAGCGGGCGAATTCGGCTACGAAGTCGAATTCATCGACATGGAGAAGCAAATGGAGATGGAAGACCAGGATGAAGAAGATGATGCGGAAAACCTGAAACCCAGGTCACCCATCGTCACCATCATGGGTCACGTTGACCATGGTAAGACCTCTTTGCTTGACTATATCCGAAACGCCAATGTGGTAGCCGGTGAAGCTGGTGGTATCACCCAACATATCGGTGCCTACCAGGTAGCATTGGCCAATGGCAAAACAATCACATTCCTTGATACACCTGGTCACGAGGCCTTCACAGCGATGCGTGCTCGTGGTGCCAAGGTAACCGACCTTGCTGTAATTGTGATTGCAGCAGATGATGCGGTGATGCCACAAACAAAAGAAGCCATCAGCCACGCACAGGCTGCAGGTGTTCCCATGATTTTTGCCATCAATAAAATAGATCGCGATGGTGCTAACCCTCAAAAGATCTATGAGCAACTTTCAGGAATGAATATCCTTGTTGAAGAATGGGGTGGAAAATTCCAAAGCCAAGAGATTGCAGCAAAATCAGGATTGAACGTAGATAAGTTATTAGAGAAAATATTGCTTGAAGCAGAGATGCTTGACTTGAAAGCAAATCCAGAAAAACAAGCATCTGGTACCGTGATAGAGGCTACTTTGGATAAAGGTAGAGGCTATGTGGCTACTATTTTGGTTCAAAATGGTACGTTGCGCCAAGGAGATTTGGTGGTAAGCGGACAATATTACGGTAGGGTTAAAGCGATGATGAACGAAAGAAATCACCGTGTTGATACCATACCACC
>JBEEMB010000306.1:0-4803 GCA_041167815.1 Bacteroidota bacterium
ATCTTTGTCTCTCGATCCGCGATGTTCGAACAGCTCTCCCTCCAATCCAACGCGCTCGTATATAATTTCGGAAGCCAGCGTCGTCAGATAGAAGCAAACCGATACAATGCAGCCGCCGGGAAAGTTGCTGTGGACAGGGCTAGAAATGATGTCGGATTGAGTGTCGCCAACCAATACCTCCGATCATTACTGAGTCTCGAACAGGTATCCCTGAGTCGTATCGTACTCCGTCAGACGCAGGCGCAGCTCGCAAATACCCGGAAACTGGTGGACGCCGGCACGCTCCCTGAACTGAACGCCGCTGAACTCGAAGCCACAGAAGCCCGTGACAGTGCCACCCTCGTGCAGGCCAACGCCCAACACAGGCTTGACCTGCTCACATTGAAATCCCTGCTGAACCTACCGGCTGATGCGCCCTTCGAAATCATTGCGCCTCCGGCAGACAGGATCCCTGTGGAAAATATTCTGGAGCAGGACCCCGCCGCGATTTATGCCATGGCACTTGGCAACCAGCCACAAATAAAAGGATCCCAGTTGCGCATCCTGGCAGCAGAAAAAACATTGCAGGCCACCAGGGCACAGCGACTCCCTTCACTCAACGCATTCGCACAACTTAACTCCAACTTCAACCAGTTTTTACAACAAACCACCGGCGTAAAAATCACCGGCGAAAGCCAAACCGGCGCCTATGTGAAGAATGGTACGACCCTCCTGCCAGTATATTCCCCCTCGTACACCATGACCACAGGCAAAAAACCATTCGGACAACTATGGAATGGCTGGGGACAACAGCTGCGTGATCAATTCGGACAGGGGATTGGCCTCAATATCTCCGTTCCTATTTACAATGGATGGCAGAACCGAACGGCGATCGAACGTGCGAAGATCGACAAGCGACGTCAGGAATTGTCACTCGAACAAGATTCCCTCCGCCTGAAGCAGGATATCTACACCGCACATCAGTCGGCCATCGGCGCCTGGCAGACCTTCCAGGCCAGAGAAAAGGCCGTACGCACGGCAGAGCGTTCCTTTGAGCTCGCCACCAAGCGTTATGATATTGGCGTGATGCAGATGATCGAGTGGCTGACCATTCAAAACAATCTCACACGTGCCCGCATCGACCGGTTGGTATCTCAGTACGATTATATTTTCCGAATGAAGGTATTGGAGTTCTATAAGGGGAATGGTCTACGCCTTTAATGGCTTCACGCATAGTAATGCATAACCGAAACAAACAGAAAAGAACGCAAAACGCATCTGATGAATAAGAAATTGATATGGATTCTCGTGGCATTGGTCGTTGTGATCGCCACGTTGATGGGACTCAAGAAAGCCGGAATCCTTGGCAAAGAAGAAGGAACCAAGGTGTCTGTCGAAAAAGTAACTCGTCGTAACATCACCGAGGTTGTCAATGCCAGTGGCAAGGTGTATCCCGAAATAGAAGTCAAAATCAGTCCCGATGTTTCCGGGGAGATTGTAGAACTCACGGTCATGGAAGGCGACAGTGTTCGGCGCGGGCAACTTCTCGCCCGTGTCTATGCAGATATCCTGGCGACGCAACGCGACCAGGCTGCTGCAGTGGTAAACCAGCAGCAGGCCCAGGTGGGCAATGCCTCCGCCGCCCTCGATGCGTTCAAAGCACGGCTTGATCAGGCCGAACGTCAATATCAGCGGCAGAAACAATTATTTGCGGAAAAGGTGATCTCCAGATTGGAATTTGAACAGGCCGAAAATGCCGTGCTCACAACACGTGCAGATTACAATGCGGCACAAAAATCAATACAAAGCACCAAGGCTGCCGTAGCAAGTGCACAGGCCAGCCTTCAGCGTACCAATAAAGATCTAAGCCGCACCAGTGTCCTCGCCCCGATGGATGGCGTGGTATCACTGCTCAATGTCAAAAAAGGTGAACGTGTCGTGGGTAACAGTATGATGGCAGGTACCGAAATAATGCGGATCGCAGATTTGCGGACCATCGAAGTGCGCGTGGATGTGGGAGAGAACGATATACCGAAAGTGAGTTATGGCGATACCGCCCTGGTGGAAGTGGATGCATACAGCGATCGAAAATTCAAAGGCATCGTCACACAAATCGCCAGCACCAATCGTGGCGCCGGTGGAACCGTCGCAACATCCGCCAACGATGTGACCAATTACGAAGTTCGTATCCGTTTACTGCCGGAATCCTATGCCGATCTTATCGACCCTGCCAAACCCCGCAACTTTCCCTTCCGTCCCGGGATGAGCGCCAGTGCCGATATACAAACCAATACGCATGTCAACGTACTGGCTGTACCCATCAACGCCGTCACCACCAGGGACAAGTCTGACACACTTTCCGTGGGCGAAGAGAAAGTCAGCAAAAAAGAAAAGAAATCAACTGAGCCGATGGGTAGTGAACCTGCGAAGTCCAGTAATATCGACGACATGGAAGCCGTGGTGTTCGTACTTCAGCCCGACGGGAAAGTTCGCCGTGTCCGCGTCAAGACGGATATACAGGATATCAGTCATATCGAAGTCATCGATGGTCTAAAGGAAGGCGACCAGGTCGTTACAGGTCCTTATTCCATTGTCAGCAAAGACCTGAAGAACGGGATGGTTGTGAAGGTTGTTCCCAAAGAGGAACTCTTTGAGCAAAAGAAATAACCACATGGCTGTTGTGTTAGCGATCGAAAACAGTGTCGAATGACGTTTGGGATCATTGGAAGTGGGAGCTGGGGTACCGCCCTGGTAAAAATGCTTACAGATGGCGGCCACCCGGTCGTCTGGTGTATGCGGAACCAGAAGATGTTGGAGCAATTGCAGCGTAGAAGGCACAATCCCAATTATCTCAGTTCGGTATCCTTGTGTATGGAGCACATTTCACTCACCATCGATCCGGTGGATGTCTTCCATAGGGCAGATGTAGTGGTGATTGCAACGCCATCCGCCTACGTGATAGATAGTCTGAAACGGATTCCCGCGGCACTTTTATCAGGTAAAAAAATCCTCTCTGCGGTTAAGGGGATATTACCCCAATATAATCAGTTGTTGAACGACTACCTCTCCGTTCAGTTCGATTTTCCTGCGTCAGATTACTTCACCGTGATGGGGCCCTGTCATGCTGAAGAAGTTGCCGCGGAGAAGCTTTCCTATCTTACTTTCTCGGGTCTTGATGAGGTGCAGGCCGAGCGAATCGCTAACTGCTTCTCATCTTCGTACATCAATACCGTGGTCAATACAGACATCTATGGTGTTCAATATGCGGCGATTCTGAAGAATATCTACGCATTGGGCGCGGGCATTGCACATGGCCAGGAGTATGGCGACAATTTCCTGAGTGTATTCATCGCCAATTGCGCAGAAGAAATGGCGGTATTCTTGCGCAAGGCGGGTATTCGTAATATGGAGGTGGGCAATCATCCCACATCAATACATCCTGTGCGGAGGCCGGCCCCTTCATACACTGCATCTGTCTATCTGGGCGATCTGCTCGTCACCTGTTATTCGCTTTTCAGTCGAAATCGTACTTTCGGTAACATGATCGGTAAGGGCTATTCCGTACAGTCAGCACAGCTCGAAATGAACATGGTTGCGGAAGGTTACAACGCCAGTAGATCGATCATGGAGATCAATCGAAGTCTCGGGGCTGAGATTCCGATCGTGGCTACCATCTATGCCATCCTTTGGGAGCAGCTGCCTGTGGATGAGGGTATGCGGCATATCGAGGAGCTGCTGGTCTGAGGGTGGGGCCTAAGCGAAAAGTTCGGCCGAAATTCCGTCGGCGAAAAGTTTACCCTCACGCGTTAGCACGATTACATTACCATCGCTATCCAGTTTTCCTGACTTGAGGAATGGTGTTGCTTCCTTTAATATCCGTTGTAGTTCGATATCTCCCCATTTATTTCCGATCCATCGCATATCCATGCCCTCGATGGTTCGAAGTGAAGTCATTACATACTCATTCAGTCGCTGTGTATCGGTTAGGGTTTCTGCCTCAAAGGGAATGTGCCCTTCCTTAATTGCCTGAATGTAAGCCGCATTGTTTGCGACGTTCCACTTCCGATCCTTCCCGTTGTATGAATGAGCGGAAGGGCCAATGCCGAGATACGGTGTTCCCTGCCAATAGGCACTGTTGTGTCGACTTCTGCTGCCTGGCCGTGCGAAGTTTGAGATTTCGTAATGCTCGTAACCGGCCGCTCCCAGTTGATCCATGGTGATCAGAAAATGTTCCGCCTGGGTCTCCGACATTGGTGCTGTTCTCTTTTGCTGCCGGATCATAGTGTCCAATGCCGTACCCGGCTCCACGGTCAGTGCATAGCAGGAGAGGTGCGGTATGCCGAGGGAAGCAGCATTTTTCAGATTATCCTGCCAGGCTGCATCCGTAAGCCCCGGCGTTCCATAGATCAGGTCGATGGAAAGATTTTCAATGCCTCCATTCCGCGCAATGTCAATGCACTGGCGTGCTTGTATTGCATCGTGGGCGCGATTCATCCATTTGAGGTCTTCTTCTCTGAACGACTGTATCCCGATGCTGAGCCGGTTGATCCCCAGTGAAACCCAGTGTTCTATCCTTTCCGGTCGGATATCATCAGGATTCGCTTCCAGCGTGATCTCAGCATCCGCCGAGATGCTGAAATACCCGCGAATCTCCTGCATGAGTACCGTCAATTCTTCCGGTTCCAACAAAGAGGGTGTCCCGCCTCCAAAGTAGACAGTATTCACCGTGCCTAATTCCACCACAGCAGCCAAAGAAATTTCCCGCCGCATGGCTGTAACCATCTCTGACCTGCGTTTCAATGTCGTGGAGAAATGGAAGTTACA
>JBEEMB010000044.1:0-3234 GCA_041167815.1 Bacteroidota bacterium
TTGCCCTGCCCCGTTCCTTGAATGTCTGAGAAAACGATGTCAAGATACTTTCTCAGGATAGACATCCTTAGCACACCCACGTCGATGTCGGCATCCAAGGAAGGATTGGCAGAATCCGACAGATCTGCAATCCCTTTGATGTCGAACACATATCCTTCATTGGAAGAGTTCAGGAAGAACGTCGCTTTTTTGGCCCGGTTGTTCCAATTGGCATTGATGGAGGTGATTCCGATGGAATCGTCTTCGAAGCGGGTCTGCTCTGTCTGCGCGTTCAGATATATATTCATCCGACCATATGGATCCTCGATGGTCAGGTCGCCGCTGGTAATGCCTTCAATCTTTGGCTCACTCATGACGTAAGGCAGCAGGTCTCCGAGGTTCACTTTGCGGAGGGTGACCAGCAGATCATTGCTGCTGCCGACCTCGGAGGGCAGCGAAGCGATCAATATTTCCTGCTGGCCATTCACAATGCGCACATCGCTTGCGTCGATGAATGACCGGCTGATGGTGATCTGTCCATTGCGATCAATCCGCCAGGTCTTATCATTTATCACAATCGCAGAAGGATTGAAAGAGATACGAACACCATCGGGTAGATTCTGCACCGCCACGGAAAGCTGCGCTGAGTTGATTGTTTGAGCGGTTGAGGTATTCAACCTGATCTCGGAAATATCCCTGGAAGAACGGATGGAAAGGGCCGCGCCTGGAATTTTCAGGCTGTCGTTGAACACCACCTGGTCGGCATTGGCGAATATCCTCAGACTGTCAAGGTCTCCGATGCCATCCAAGCGCAGATCACTCAGCATCATGCGTTTGAAGCCGAAATAAGGAACTTCAGCATGCAATCGGAAACTCCGGTCACGCCCGTCAATGCTTCCTTCCAGCCTGCTGTCATCCAGTCCGCTGAAGCGGTCGTCAAACAGCGGTAGATAACTACTCAAATTGTTTATCCGTGCGGAGAAATTTAGATATTGATCCGCCGGCAGGTCACCATTGGATTTGAAATACATCGGATAGTACTTGCTCAGGTAGGCATTGAACATGCTCGACAGTGCAGTCACCCTGAATGCGCCGGACATCGATGCACGCAGGTCGCGATTCCCCACTTCAATCGTACGAATACCCAGTGTGTCCGTCTCAGCTTTCAAGGCCAGGTTGTCGAATCGATAGTTCCTTTTTCCGTCCGTAACATCGAGGTCGATGGCCTTGATATCACCGGTCATATCATCGGGAGTCTTGCCTGCCAGGTCTATTTCCAACTTTCCCGACAGGGTGATACCCCGCTGGGTGATGTGCATCGCACCCAGATTGCTATGTCGTACATCCAGCGATAGCCGATATCCTGGCGATTTGTCGTTGAACGTGATCTGCCCGGCAAATCCTGCCTCCAATTGTTCATCTTCCACACTGCCTTCCGCAGAAAAAACCTGTTGTTTCAGGCTGCCCGACACGGTAAGATCCTTGTATCGGTACCCGCGAAACTCCAGGCCCGATATCAATCCCCGGAAATCCGATTTTGCAGTTGCAGCTTCGAATCCTGCCCCTTTGATCTTGCCATTGAAACTCACCTTACCCAGGTCCGATAGCTTCAGGAGCTTCCCAAGATTCATTTCGACGCTTTCCACCGTTCCCTGGTAAGATGACGGGCCTTTGTCGGGGAAAGACATGCTGACATCCGTTTTGACCTGTCCGAGACCGGTATTCAAAGTGCCCCCCACTTTGAAATCAGAAATGGTACCCGCAAAACTCCCCTGCCAGGAGACAAACTCGAGCGCTTTGAGATCTGGGGTCGACAACTTACCGATTGCAGGAATAAAACTCACCGCATCCTCGTAGCTGCTGCTGAACTCATCAATGCGTGCGTCAAAAATGGTTGTGTCGGTTTGAGGAAGGCCTCGCATCCGTACATCACCTCTAAACCTCGCGCGCTGTCCGTATTCCATGAGGACATCCGTGGCATTGAGATCAGTCAGATGCCCGGAAACAAAACCATTCAGCCTGACAGACCGGTCGAGCCCTTTGAGCTGTGGTGCAAAGTATACGAGGTCTCTCGAATCCACCGTGCTGTTGACGAATCGTCCTTCCATTTCGACACTCTCGTAGAAGTCGTTCATGTCGTGTAAGAATTCATCATACCTCATCACAAAGCTGTTCCCAAGTCTGCTGTACGGTGTCACCAGCTCAAGGTCCAGGAATTCCATCGCCCTTGGATGCATCTTTAGATTCGCATCCATATACTTCACATCCAGACCACTCCTTTCCCGGGTTGAGAAATTCAAATGCCCGGAAATCGTATCCTTCTGCCAGCTGATGTCGGTGAGTTTTGCATCGATGGCTGAGAAAGCATAATGCAGCCCGTCGAAATACGGATAGGGGAGACGCTCCGTCTTTACATCATTCAGGAAAATGCCATTTGTCAGGTTGATGTTGTGGACCAGGATGTCCCAGTCATCCACATTCCACTGTAATCCTGGCAACTCGGGAGGAGGAGGGCGCTTCTTCTTTTTCGGCCTGGGGGGGCGATTGCCGGGGTAATCGTAGATTGAAAAGTAAGGGTCTTTCAGTTCCAATTCATGAACGAAAATCTTCTTCCGTTCCAGGTTGATCTCATCCGCATCCAGGTCGAAGTGCTTCAGGCGGATCGTCATCGTACGACCATACCAGTCGTCGCGCTCCACATACCTGATCCTGTCGATCTCCACACGTTGAAGCCTAATGGGGGCATTCTTTTTTGTCGTATCCTTTTTCTTCGGCGCCGAGGTAAAAGCGTCGATGATGAATCGATAATTCCAAATGGAGTCGGTCCTGCCGGTTTTGACCACCACATCCCGAAGACCGACATAGCTGACTTCCGTCTCATCTTTCAGGAAGAACCAGTCCGTCAGGGAGATGCGCAAGCCGCCAACATAAAGGAGGGTGTCTTTGCTGCGGTCCCTTACCAGTGCACCCTGCAGCTCGATTCGATTGAAAAAGGAAACACTGACGTGTTGAACACTTACCTCCGTTTTGAGCATGGTGGAGAGCCGGGTCGTGGCAAGTCTTACCAGCCGTTGCTGAACGGGATCCAACCTTACGATCAGCACCACCGCGAGCAAAAATGCCACGATCGATGCCAGTGTGATCCCTGCTATGTTGAGGACTTTTCTCAGCAATGGGTGGTTTGAGTGCAAAATTACACCATATCCCCCAAAACAGTTGGTTAAAGGCGGAACACTGCAAGGCTTTTCCTGCCGG
>JBEEMB010000080.1:0-3171 GCA_041167815.1 Bacteroidota bacterium
GGACTGAAGCTTGATACAAAATGACTCAACCACGGGTGTCATTCTGGCATGGATGGGGTAAAATGATTAATTTTGCACGCTGATATACTTCACTGACCGATAGGCAGACATTACTGGTCGAATTGCTGGTCAGTTAAACCAATCACCAACCTGCGCAGATAACCATGCCCACCATAGAAGAAATCGCCAGTCAACCACCTGTTAAAGATCCATACCGCTACAACGGCGAGGCTTTGCCGGTGAATTCGGGCCTGGAAAGCCAACCGGGACGTCGACGGTTTTACATTGAAAGTTATGGCTGTCAGATGAATTTCAGCGACAGCGAAATCGTAGCTTCCATTCTATCGGAAGCCGGTTTCGGCGCCACGCGGAACATGGAGGAAGCTGATCTGATTCTGGTCAACACCTGTTCCATTCGTGAGAAGGCAGAACAAACCGTGCGGAACAGACTTACTGCTTTCAGACATCTCAAGCGCGAACGTCCGGGTATGTTGATTGGTGTGCTTGGATGCATGGCAGAACGGCTGAAATCAAAATTGCTTGAGGAGGAAAAACTGGTGGACATGGTCGTAGGACCCGATGCCTACAGAAGTCTTCCCCAGTTGGTGGAGGAAGCCGGAGATGGCCACAAAGCTGTGAATGTATTGCTGAGCAGAGACGAAACCTATGCTGACATATCCCCGGTGCGCATCGACAGCAATGGCGTCACCGCATTCGTTAGTATCATGCGTGGATGCAACAACATGTGCGCATTTTGTGTCGTTCCCTTCACCCGTGGCCGTGAGCGCAGTCGGGATGCGGCTTCCATCGTTGCAGAATGCCGGGATCTCTTTGAACGCGGGTTCAGGGAAGTGACTTTGTTGGGACAAAATGTTGACAGCTACTGTCATGTCGATGAACAGACCGGACAAACGGTCACTTTTGCCAATCTCCTGGACATGACTGCAAAGGTTAGTCCGTTGTTGAGGATTCGCTTCAGCACTTCCCATCCGAAGGATATCACGGATGACGTGCTTCATACCATGGCTGCGCACACGAATATCTGTCGATATATTCACTTGCCGCTCCAGGCGGGCTCCACCCGTGTGCTGCAGCTGATGAATCGTACATACACCCGTGAATGGTACTTAGCGAAGGTGCGCCGGATCAGGGAAATCATGCCAGACTGTGGCATCAGTTCTGATGTCATCGCGGGATTCTGCACGGAAACAGATGAGGATCATCAGGACACGCTTGATGTAATGCGTCAGAGCAGGTACGACTTTTCGTATATGTTCATGTATTCCGAACGACCAGGAACCCTGGCTGCCCGCCGTTATGCAGACGATGTACCACAGGATGTGAAGAAGCGCAGACTGGAGGAAATTGTGGCCCTGCAGAACAGATTATCGCTGGAAAGCAACCAATCAGACGTAGGTAAAACCTTTCAGGTGTTGATAGAAGGCAATTCCAAGCGCAGCGAGGCGCATTGGATGGGTCGAAACAGCCAAAACAAGGTAATCGTATTTCCCAAAGGAGAGGTTCCGGGCAGCGCAACCGGAGATTATGTAGATGTGAAGGTCACAGAATGCACACAGGCGACGCTGATGGGCGTTGCCATCCACCATACACCCGCCTGATCATGGATGTACAAAGCATAAAGAACAGATTCGGCATCATCGGTCATTCACCTGCATTGAATTACGCCCTGCAGGTGGCGGCCCAGGTGGCCAACACAGACCTGACGGTGCTGATCGTTGGTGAGAGTGGTGTGGGTAAGGAGGTTTTCTCTCAAATCATTCATGCACTTTCGGCCAGGAAACATAATCCTTTCATCGCTGTCAACTGCGGAGCCATTCCGGAGGGGACAATTGATTCCGAGCTCTTTGGACATGAAAAAGGATCCTTCACCGGTGCGGTGGACAGTCGAAAGGGGTATTTCGAAACGGTCAATGGCGGAACCCTGTTTATGGACGAGATCGCTGAAATGCCTCTCGGAACCCAGGCCCGCCTGCTCCGTGTGCTGGAGGCGGGAGAGTTCATCCGGGTAGGATCATCAAAAGTCCAGAAGACGGATGTGCGGGTCATCGCGGCCACCAACAAGGATTTGCTGACAGCCACACACAACGGAAAATTCAGAGAGGATCTATATTACCGACTCAACACGGTTCCTATCCGTGTGCCTGCCTTGCGTGAACGCAGGGAGGACATCATCCTGTTGTTCCGGAAATTCGCGGTGGATTTCGCAGAAAAATACAAGGCTACGCCCATTCAACTTGACGAACAGGCCAGACAATTGCTGGTCGACTATCCCTGGCCGGGAAATGTCCGGGAGCTAAAGAATATGGCGGAACAAATCAGCGTATTGTCGCAAGACAAATTATTGTCGGCCGATGACATCCGGAGATTTCTGCCGGAACACCGTGAGAACAGGTTGCCGGCACTGAGTCCTAAAAGCAATGTATCCTCGGGTGGCCAGGAATTCATGAATGAGCGTGACATCCTATATAAACTGTTCTTTGACATGAAAAAGGATGTCACAGAACTCAAAAAAATGTTTGTCGAGATTGTACAGCATCCTCAGACACATGGGACCGTCATGCCTCCTGAGAACATGTTACACGAACTGGATGGGGAAAATTCCATGCAACGGGAAGCTTCGATCGTGAAGCCCGTCATACAATCATCGGGTTCACCCGTATTACTGCCTCAAAATATGATACAGGATCATGTTGAAGTGGAGGAATCCCTGAACCTGATGGATATGGAAAAGGATCTGATTGAAAAGGCCCTGCGGAAGCATAAAGGCAAACGCAAGGACGCGGCATCGGACCTGGGTATCAGCGAACGCACCCTCTATAGGAAACTCAAAGAATACGACATTGACGACTGAACTTAAATATCTGGTTCGCATTGTTGCCCTATTGGCCTTAATGCCTGTTTTTCTTCAGGGAACCTGCAGGTTGTCGATGCAGGATATATCCATCCCCCCCGAAGTAAAATCGGTGCGTGTGAATTTCATTGAAAACAGAGCGAGATACATCAATCCGCTCCTAAGCCCCAGGCTGACGGAAAAGTTGCGGCAGAAAATTGTAAACCAGACCCGGTTGAGTCAAACAAATGGGGAAGCGGATTATGTGATTTCCGGTACGATCACAGATTATTCCGTAAGTACCTCGGGTATTTCCAATA
>JBEEMB010000091.1:0-3692 GCA_041167815.1 Bacteroidota bacterium
GGTTATGTGAAACCATGAGTCTGCCTGAGTAATGTCCATGGTTTGAGATATATTTATATTTATTTTTAAATCTCCATCTCTGATGAGGTATCATGTTTCTGGCTATTTTTCGAAACTGCTCAATGGCGCTATATTTCTGCTGGGATTGTCCACTGGGCAATTGAATGCGCAATACCTTACTGCTGCAGAGCGACCCAATATCGTCATCATCTACACCGACGATGTGGGATATGGTGATCTGTCTGCGCACGGGGGCAAAATTCCAACGCCCAATATCGACAAGCTTTTCAAAGGGGGGCTGGATCTGACCAATGCACATGCCACGGCATCTACGTGTACGCCTTCCCGTTATTCTTTGCTCACCGGAGAGTATGCATGGAGGCGCACCGGAACCGGTATCGCGCGCGGCAACGCTTCTCTCATCATTCCGGTAGAAAAGGAAACCATGCCCCGTGTGCTTGGTCGTGCAGGTTACAAGACCGGTGTCGTCGGCAAATGGCACCTCGGTATGGGCGGTCCGGAAGGCCCTGATTGGAACACATTGGTGAAGCCGGGTCCCAATGAGATCGGTTTTGATTATTCTTATATCATGCCGGCGACCGGCGACCGCGTCCCCTGCGTGTACATGGAGAATGGCCGGATCATCAATCTTTCGAAAGATGATCCCATTCGTGTCGATTACGATAAAAACATCGATGACGAGCCTACGGCGATTTCACATCCTCACTTGCTGAAACTCCCCTGGACGCACGGACATAACAATTCAATTGTCAATGGAGTAGGCCGTATCGGATTCATGAAGGGAGGGAAGTCCGCCCTTTGGCGCGATGAGGACATGGCCGACAGCTTCACGGTCAAGGCAACCTCCTTCATCCGAGACAACGCCGCCAAACCCTTCTTTCTGTATTTCGCCACCCACGATATCCATGTGCCGCGTGTGGCCCATGAACGTTTCCAGGGGAAGTCGGGCTTCGGTCCAAGAGGGGATGTGCTGCTGGAGCTCGACGAGAGCGTTGGCCGCATCCTGAAAACATTGGAGGAACTGAAACTCACCAAGCGTACCCTCGTGATCTTTACCAGTGATAACGGTCCCGTACTCGACGATGGCTATGTGGATCAGGCGGTGGAAAAGCTCGGTGACCACAAGCCCTGGGGGGCGTTCAGAGGAGGAAAGTACAGCGCTTTCGAAGCAGGAACACGTGTGCCCATGGCCGTTAGCTGGCCCGGTGGAATCAAGCCCGGTATGCGCTCGGATATCTTATTCAGTCAGGTCGACCTGCTGGCCAGCTTCGCCACCATGGCCGGACAAACATTCAATAAGACCAGTGCCCGCGACACTGAAGATCATTGGAAAGTGCTTGTTGGAACCGCCAGTCAAGGCAGGAGTTCCCTGACGATAGAAGCCCTTGGCGGTCACATCGGATTGCTTCGTGCTGACGGATATAAATACATTCCACCGCGCAAGGGTCCTGCCATTACCAATCAGTGGACCAACATCGAGACCGGCAATGCGATGGTCGATCAACTCTATCAATTGAAAAATGATCCCGGTGAGCGAAGTAATATTGCCTCCACCCAGCCTGACGTGGTCACGGAATTGAAATCAACCTTAGAATCCATCAGAAAGTGAGGTATATTCTGATCGCATGGCTGTTATTGCCTGGCATGTCATTCGGGCAGTCCGGTCAAACTGCCATCTATAACAACAGTCTGGGTATGCGCATGGTGTCCATCCCTTCCGGCTCTTTCCAGATGGGGGACACATCAGGGGATCCTGATGAGCATCCAATCAGGCAAGTCCGCATCAGCAAGACTTTCCGACTTGCTGCCACCGAGGTGACCAATGCGCAATTCGAGCAGTTCAAGCCCGAGCATCGACTCCTCCGGGGGATGCAGCATACATCCTACCGGGATGACGATCCGGTGGTATTCGTAAGCTGGCAGGATGCCGTTGATTTCTGCCGCTGGTTGTCGAAAAGGGAAGGGAAGAACTATCGTCTGCCTACCGAAGCGGAATGGGAATACGCCTGTCGAGCCGGTACACATACACGTTACCACACAGGTGATACACTGCCTTCATCGTTTTTGTCATACAACCATCGTGGGGATGCCGGCGGCTATTGGTTGCCGAGTCCCGATCCGGCCAAACCCGCGCCGGACCTTAAGGTAGACCGGAATGTGCCGAACACCTGGGGAATCTTTGGGATGCATGGCAACGTCGAGGAATGGTGTGCCGATTGGTATGCCCGATATCCGAATGGATCTGCTACGGATCCTGCGGGCCCCGTCAACGGACATTTCCGGGTTACACGCAGCGGCAGTCATACCTCAGAATATGAAGTGCATGTGAATCATGCCGATCCGATGCGACGCATGCACAGATACTATATGTCTTCAGCGAGCCGGATGGCGGCGATGCCGGATGACCGCAACTGGATCATCGGATTCAGGGTGGCGGAAGGTCCGGCCCCGACGGCTTTTCATCAGCCGGTATCAACGATTCCAAGGCATCAGCGCCAGGTTTCGCAAACCATCCGCAGCAAGGCACTAACGGGAACGGCTACCCCATATTTTTCCGAGCCTGTGCCTTTCATCATCGTCGACAAACAGTCTGCGGCCGATCTGTCATTCTTCTGGCATAACCATCAGCCGTCGGTCACGGCCCTGCCCAACGGCGATCTGCTAGCCGTTTGGTACAACACCCTGCGCGAGTCAGGCCGGGAGTTGAAGATCCTCGCTTCCCGCAAGCGTGCTGGCAGTCCGACCTGGGACACGGCATCGCTCTTCATCGATATCCCCGACCGCAACGAACACGGCACCGTCATTTGGAGTAACGGACGTGATTCATTGTTCCATTTCTTTGGCCTGACGGCGGCAAATACCTGGGATCAGCTGGCTTTGGTCATGCGGTTTTCGCTCGATAACGGCGCGACCTGGTCGGCACCCCGATTCATAGACCCGACACGTCGTTTTCAGAACCAGGTGATCGCTTCTATGATCAGGGGCTCTGATGGTGTATTGAGATTTGCCGCTGATGCGACGCCGGAATCCTGGGGGGGCACCGTGATATGGACATCCGCAGATGGTGGTCGCCGTTGGACAAAACCTGCGGATGGTCGCCCGACGCCCGTCTTCCGGGAGGGAGGCAACGGTGCATGGATCGCCGGTATCCACGCGCCGATTGCAGAGCCGGAACCCGGACGTTTGCTGGCTTTCGGCCGGGGCGATGATATTGATGGAACGATGCCGATGAGTATTTCCGCAGACGGCGGAAACACCTGGACTTATCATCGAAGTCCATTCCCTGCCATCGGCAGTGGACAGCGTGCCACCATGCAACGTATGCCTGATGGCTCGATCATCTTCGCATCCTTCGCCAAACGCATTCTGTGCCGCGACGCCCAGGGTAAGGAACGATCCGTATCCGGGCTCTACGCCGCCCTGTCCACCGACGGTGGTCGGACTTTTCCGCACGTCCGTCCGCTGACTAACGGTGATGGACAAACGAAGATGATCGATGCCTGGGGATGGCAGCACACCTTCAACTGGACGGATTCAACCGCCGAGCCCAAAGGTTATCTCGCCTCCACCGTGGATGGGGATGGAAGGTTCCGGCTACTCAGCAGCGGAAATGAATATGGATTGAATGCCGCCTGGATCAAGGAAGCTGGCAAAGGCTGCCGTTTGCAGTT
>JBEEMB010000125.1:0-3791 GCA_041167815.1 Bacteroidota bacterium
ATCAGATGAACCAGTTCCTGGGACATGCATGGTTTGAGAAACGCGACTTCGCCAAAGCGCTGACATTTCTGCAGGCTTCGGCCAATGGCCCTGAAAAACTTACCCGCGGACAACTTTACGAACTCAGCTATGCACAGTATGTCACCGGCCGTTATGCAGCGGCAGCCGAGGGTTTCAGCCAGCTCAGCACCGGTAGCGATTCCCTCACTCAGAGTGCCATGTACCTGTTGGGAGATGCCTACCTAAAATTGGGGCGTCGTGCCGAAGCCCGCAATGCCTTTGCCTATTGCGCGTCCAATACCAGTATCCCATCCCAGCGGGAAGTGTCCGCTTTCAATTACGCCAAACTCAGTTACGAATTGGGATACCAGGACGTGGCGCTTGCCGAGCTTCGTCGATTCAATGAACAGTGGCCGAAGTCGGCCTGGTCTGGTGAAGCCCGCGAATTGCTCATCGGACTTCTGGCCAATACCAATAACTATCGGGAAGCGCTCACGCTGTTGGAGAACATGGGCTACAATTCAGCCTCCGCCCGGCGATTGTTCCCCAAAGTGGCCTTTGGTCGTGCCATGGAACTCATCGAAGACGGTGACCTCGCAGGAGGAGAGCGGCTGATCGATCGTCTGTTGGTAGCACCCGATAACGCATCTGTTGCCGGACCGGCCCGTTTCTGGAAAGGGGAGATCGCCTATCGTACCGGGCGGAGTGATGAAGCCATCCGAGCACTAAATATTTATCTATCAAAAGAAACCACCCCGTTGGGTGATGCACGTCCGCTCAATGCCAGATACACCCTGGGATACGCTTATCTGCGTCAGGAAGATTACGGTTCTGCCCAGGGTCAGTTCGCTCAGGTGGCTGCAGGTGCACGTGCCAACAGCCCGGCGGTGGTGCAGGATGCGCATCTCCGGGAAGCGGATTGCCGCTATATGCGACGCGATCTGACACAGGCAAAAAATAAATATGAGCAGGCTGTCGCTTTTGGATGGCCGGGGGGCGATCATGCTCAATATCAACTGGCGATGATCGCCGGTGTGACAAATTCGAACGCTAAGATTTCCATCCTCACTGCTTTCCCCAAAAAGTTTCCGAATTCAATGCTCGTTCCGCAGGCCGCCATGGAACTGGCTTCCACCTATCTGTCGGAAGAACGTTTCAGAGAGGCTATCCCCTGGCTGAGTGGTATCGTCAAATCCGGTCCCCAAGCCAATAGCCTCAAGCCCCGCGCACATCTCCGGCTGGGAATCGCATATTACAACCTCGATAACAATCGCGACGCACTTGAGCAATACCGCATCCTGGTCTCCGATTATCCACAAGCCCCGGAGGTGGAGGATGCATTGGAAGCAGCACGCGCCATTTACGTCGATGAAGGCAGAACCGGCGAATATGCTGATTTCCTGCGGAAATCAGGCCGGAGCATCTCTCGGAGTCAGGAGGATTCCCTCGCCTGGTCATCAGCAGAAAACCGCCTCGCCGGAGGTGATCATGATGCCACCATCAACGCCATCGACAGATATCTGACGGCATTTCCTGAAGGGGAATTCAGCCTGGAAGCGCATTTCCACAAGGCAGAGGCCTGGCAACGGAAAAAGGATAATCTGAAAGCTTTACCTGATTTCGAATGGGTGGCCGGAAAAGGAGCCAGCCGATTCGCAGAACGGGCACTTCGTCAGGCGGCCCGTATCCAGTACTTCGACCGGAAGGATTACGCTGCCGCAGAAAACTGGTTCGTCCAGTTGAAATCCCTGACCAACGAGCCGGAACCCAGGCTGGATGCGATGCGCGGACTGCTGCGGGCACAATTCCAGCAACAAAAATGGAATGAGGCGGTCTCCAATGCAGAGGAATTGCTCCGCGAAAAAGGCATCGACAACGATGACCGGGTGTTGGCATCCATGGTACTTGGACGCGCCGCACAGGGCAGCGAACGATACGCCGATGCCATCAACCACTACAGGTCCGTCGTTACCCGGAATAATGCCGCCTATGCGGCAGAAGCCAGGTACCGGATCGCCGAATGCCAGTTCCGTCAAAATGACCTCCGAAATGCGGAAAAGTCGGCCCTGGAATCCATCAAGAAGTCAGGTTCCTATGATCTCTGGATCACCAAATCATATATCCTGATGGGAGAGGTGTTCTGGAAACAGAAGGATTACTTCAATGCCAAAGCCACCCTTCAAAGCGTGGTGGAAAACACCTCGATCCAGGAATTGAAGGAGGAAGCCGCAACCAAACTCCGTCAAGTAACGGAAGAAGAGAAGAAAAACGGGAAACTTTCTGACAATTAACGGTCACGCATCAACGAAATCATTATGTTCATTCCAGATACAACCAATATAAATATGAGATCCGCATTGGTAATTCTGATGGCAGCATCCTTTGGCTTGTCATCACCGGATGCCAGAGCGCAGGACACTTCCCGTCGGCAGACGATCGAGATCACCTCGAGCTTCAAGCCGGTGCTGCGCCCATCCGCCAAGATCGGATTCGCCACCACGCCACCACCGGCCGATACGAACCGTCCGCGACTGACGTATGACATTCCCGTACAAAACATCGTACCTGCACTCGCGCCCTTCGCCCTCAGACCAGTAACACGAGATGTTGATAGCGCCGGTGGATGGAAGAACAGCAACTACGTCAAAGTGGGATTCGGGAATCTCACCACGCCGTATGCAGAGGCAGGACTCAGTGCGGGTGACAATCGCCAGCGTTTCAACCTGTTCGCTTCACACATATCCTCTCGCGGAAAGCTGGACAACCAGGACTACGGTCAAACCCGCATTCGGGGTGATGTGGCTACGCAGTTGGGGGAGGATAAGGAATGGTTCGGCCAGGTTGGCCTTTCTCAAGACCGGTTCTATCAGTTCGGTTTCGACAAGGCCCTGGAACCCTTGATAGGCAAGGATGATATCCTTCGTCGATACAATACCATCTCCGCCGAAACGGGTCTGCGCAACCTCAAACCCACCGAATTCGGACTGCGTTTCCAGCCCAGGCTGAAGACCCATTTCCTTGTGGATAATCGCAAAGCCACCGAACTAGGCTTGTCCCTGCATCTGCCAATGGAGAAGCGTTTTTCCGAGCAGTTTGCGTTGTCGCTGGGAGTTCAGGCCGATTTGGTCAGATTGAGCCCTGATATTGTGGAAGGCATTGTCAATCATCTGGTCAATGTGCCTGTGGCAGTTGATTACCGGGCCACCCGTATCCGTGTGAAAGCCGGTGCGACCCCATCCTGGGACAAGGGGCAGTTTCATCTGTTGCCGGTGATCACAGCAGAGCTCCCGATAGCTCGGGATAAGTGGGTGCTGCAGGCCGGCTGGATCAGCTATTACGAACTTGGATCTTACAAACGATTGTCCGGTATCAACCCATGGATGGATGTCCCCACCAGCCTTCGAAACACCCGGATGACCGAGCGGTATGCCGGATTCAAAGGCATGTTGGCAAAAGGATTGTCTTACAGCGCCCGTGCGGGTATCACGAGTTTCAGATACACGCCGCTTTTTGTCAACAAATGGCCATCGGGTAAGGCCTTCGATGTGATCTTCGAAGAACGACTCGAAGCACTGCATATCCGGGGGGAGTTGGGATATATCCAGGGCGAACAGTTCACCTTCCAGTCCGGACTCAACCTGTATGGATTCGGAAAGCAGACCACAGAAGACCGTGCCTGGGGCATGCCCCCCGTCCAAGTGGATGCACACCTCAGATGGCGCATCGCCCGCGGCCTTTGGATCACCTCGGACGCCTGGATCTGGCAGGGGGCACTATTTCGCACGGCCACA
>JBEEMB010000149.1:0-2669 GCA_041167815.1 Bacteroidota bacterium
CCGCAGCCTCCTTGAATTTTTCCTCTGCGCCTTTGTCGCCCGGATTGCGGTCCGGATGGTATTGCATGGCTACCTTTCGGTATGCCTTTTTGATCTCATCAGCACCCGCCGATTTGGAGACGCCCAATACCTCGTAATAATCTCTTTTTGCCATCACTTTTATTGTCTGGGGAGGCTGGCTCCTCCGGTTCAAGCTTGCTGTCCGACTACGACTTTCGCAAAGCGAATGATCTTGTCGTTCAGATAATATCCTTTTTCAACCTGGTCGATAACCTTTCCGGCATTATCCGGACCTGCCGGAACTTCCGTAATGGCTTCATGCACGTCTGCATTGAATTCCGTGCCCACACACTCCATTTCCTTCAAACCTTTGGACAGCATAGTCCGCCGGAATTTGTTGAAGACGAGCTGAACTCCTTCACGTACGGCCGCGATGTCATCACTTTTGATCATCACTTTCTCTGCACGGTCGCAATCATCCATCACTTCCAGGAGGGAGACGATCACTTCTTTGCCTGCAGTTTGGATCAGTTCAATCCTTTCTTTTGCGTTGCGTCTCCGGAAGTTATCAAATTCCGCATATAGGCGCAGATATTTGTCTTCCTTATCCCTGATGGTTTCGCGCAGTTTTTCGAGTTCAGACGCTTCCCCCACCTTTTCTTCCACGTTTAAGGTGCCAGTGATGTTCTCATCAGTGTTGATGCCCATGTCTTCCTGCCCGGTGGTGTTGTCTTGCGGCATATCCTGTGTCAAATCTTTCTCTTCCATGATATGATGATATTAGCGTATGCAACTGTTCAAATGTCTTGCCAAGACAATCCGGTCAGTCATATTGTCGGTTTCTGCCAAAAATAACTGACATTTCGCAAGGTCTCCAGTTTCCTATGCCATCCGGTCATTCCCTTACCTTTGCGGCATGCTGAAAGTGATCCTTCGTAAGAAAATCGGACATCGGGTATTGAACGGCCATCCATGGATTTTTTCCAACGAGATCGATATGATGGACGACCAGTTGGAGGGGGGGGACATTGCAGACGTGTTTACGTCGGAAGGAAAATTTGTCGGCAGGGGATATGTGAATCCCAGGTCCACCATCACGGTGCGACTGCTGACCCGACAGCGGGATGAGATGATCGACGCCGCTTTTTTTCATCGAAGGATCAAAAAAGCATGGGATTATCGTCAGCGGCTGGGATATGTTGAGAATTGTCGGCTCATTTTCGGAGAGGCGGACGATATGCCCCAGCTGATCATCGACAAGTTCAATGATTATTTCGTGATACAATCCCTGGCGCTAGGCATCGACCGTTGGAAGCCGGAGATCGTAGCGGCGCTGAATGACATTTTTCGTCCAAAAGGGATATACGAGCGCAACGATGTGCCGGTCAGGGAATTGGAGGGACTTGCGCAACAAAAGGGGTTCTTATCGGCTCCCTTTGATCCAAAGATCAGGATTACCGAGAACGGATTGCAGTTCAATGTAGATGTGGACAAAGGGCAAAAGACGGGTTATTTTCTGGATCAGCAGGACAACCGCCGGGCGATTCGTCACATCGTGAAGGATGCCGATGTGCTGGGTGCTTTTTGTTATACCGGAACTTTTGAGATCCATGCGGCGCATTATGGGGCGAAATCTGTGCTGGGGCTGGATATTTCTGCAGCCGCTGTACAGCAGGCCACGGAGAATGCCGCCATCAATAACCTCCAGGATATCTGCACTTTCAAGGAAATCAATGCCTTTGATGCGCTGAAGCAATGGAGCCGCGAAGACCGGCGCTGGGATGTGGTGATGCTGGATCCGCCATCTTTTGCCAAGACGCGCGACAATGTGGAGAAGGCCATCAGCGGATATAAGGAGATCAACCTACGGGGCATGAAACTGGTGAAGCCGGGAGGATTCCTGGTCACTTCTTCCTGCACGAATCTGGTTCAACCTGGATTGTTCCTTGATATCATAGATATGGCTGCAAGGGATGCACGCCGGCGTATCCGTCAGGTGGAGTTTCGGGCACAGTCAGCTGATCATCCAATTATTCGGGGATTGGAGAATACGAATTATCTGAAATTCCTGATTGTTCAAGTCGAGTAAAAGAAACGGAAAGAAAACCCATCAAGGCTTTTCAACGTGAAATTTCCCGGATGCTATCACATGTCCTCGGGTATCGGTAAGTTGGTAGATGTAGATGCCCCGGCTGAAGTGTTGTATGTCAACGCGCGTACTTATGTTGAGGCGCGGGATGTCAACCACTTTCTTACCCAGAAAATTATAAATGGTGAGTTGTGCAGGTTCCTGCGGATTCCTCATCTTGAATTCGAAGAAAACCGCGGTAGTGGCAGGGTTCGGATAGCACCGAAGCTGACGGGGTACCTGGGCCGTTGCAGCTGAACGCGACGGCTCCGACTGTCCGAAGGATGTCAATCCCAGGACCAGCAAGACGGAAACCATGAATAGCGAACGGTGCATGATTCAAATGTAGCCAATTTGTGTTGAACACACAAAGCAATGCCGCACTCCTTTGCTTTCAAGAAACAAGGAGGCCGGTACAAGACCGGCCTCCTTCACAACCTAAATATGGTCACCTGCATCAGGCGATGGCCTGGAGGGTTTGTTGGATGGCTTCGAAATTGGGGAGATCGCCAGCGCTTTCGAGTACTTCAGCATATTGTAC
>JBEEMB010000109.1:0-3381 GCA_041167815.1 Bacteroidota bacterium
TGGCGTTTCCTTCGGCAAACGTTTCATTATAGATCTGGATTATTTCAATCTGGAAGCTCCATCAGCTGCGCTGAGAATCCCTTATCATATACATCCCTTGATGCAACGGCATCCTTTCAAACCGAAGCCCGGGTTGAAACGTCATCGGATCCTGATGTACGGACAACCTGATCTGGAATGGGCAGCTGATTTGATCCGGGATCATTTTAATTTATTACCCAGGAGCGAAGTTTTTTCAAGTCTCTCCTCTGGTACGTTTGAGTGGGAGCGCCCTACAGATTATGCAGCACTGGCGCTTTTTCTCGCAGAGCCGGTGGATCGTCCTGCAGCTTGCCTGATCGACAGTCGGACTTGCTGGATACCTGCTGATCGATGGCTGCAGGTATTGTCATGTTTTGATTTCTTCATAGCCACGCCGGGTGTGTCGATGCCACACGCTCATAACATGATCGAGGCCATGTCCGTGGGGGCTATTCCGGTGACGCAATACGGCAGGCATCTGCATCCACCCTTGCAAGACCATGTCGATTCCGTATCATTCAACGATCTCGAACATCTTGATGGGATCCTTTATGAATTGATGGCCATGAGCCCCGAAGATATTGACCGTTTGAGATCAGGTGTGGCTGAGTACTTTTTTGAACATATCGATCCCGTTCATGTCGTGGCAGCATGGCAGCAAGTGTCGGCAACTGAGCTTCATTTACTTTTCAATGCCGAGGAAGCATCATTGGATTTCCTAAGACGCAGGCTTCAAACAGCGTCTGCTGATCGAAATCAGCATCAAAAGATTGCGTAAGACCTGTGCGTCGCCCATTACACATCCTGATCATTCCGCCTGAAGCATTCATTCCTCCCGAGGCTCCTGTTTCGGCGATTTTCCAGTATCATCAGGCATTGGCGCTTCGTGATCTTGGCCATCGGGTAGGTGTGCTTTCTGTGACGCCTTCTCTGGCACTGAAGCCGTTGCTGGTCAGTCTGATCAGGAAATTGACTGGCAGGCAGACTTTCTATCGGCCAATCAAGGATGCATCAGCGATGGGTATCTTCACCGCGATCATCAAATCCGTACTACTGTCGGGAAGTACGCGATTTGAAAATATAAATGGAGTGTCCGTCATACGACGACAGCTGTTTTGCTGGAATGATGGTGGTCTGCAGGAGGAGTTGGATTATTATAAAAGGGTAGTCACTTCCGCCTTTCATATTTATATTGAAAAAAATGGACCGCCGGACATCGTCCATGTCCATAATGCATGGCTGGCAGGTACGGCCAGCGTGGCCTTGCTCAGATCAACCGGTATTCCTTTTTGTATCACCGAGCACAGCACCTACTATGCACGTAACATTATTCCTGATAGCTTTTATGGATTGCTGAAGGAGGTTTACAGATCTGCCCGTGCAAGAATCGCTGTGAGTCCCTCCCTGGGAAAAATATTGAGCGACCGTAAATTGGCAGAGGATGTCAGATACATCCCGAACATGCTGGATCCGGTTTTCGCCCAGCCTGTTCCTTCATTTCAAAAGGATAAGGATACATTTACTTTTTTCAATGTGGCTGAACTCACGGAGAAAAAGGGACATGCCATATTGCTGGAGGCGTTCGCCCTTGCATTCAGGGGCAGAGAAGATGTCCGACTCGCTATCGGCGGATCGGGGGCGTTGACCGATGAACTGAAAAGTCTATCTTTTTCAGTGAAGATAGATCGGCAAGTTGAATTTTCGGGTATGCTTGACCGTGAGACGCTTCGGTCGAACATGCTGGCTGCGGATGTGTTTGTCCTTCCCAGTCTGTTCGAGACTTTCGGAGTGGTAGTCATCGAGGCAATGTCTTGCGGCAAGCCTGTCATCGCCACTGTATGCGGTGGCCCGGAGCATATACTGGATACAACATCCGGGTTATTGATAGAGGCCGGCAATATCGAAGCACTGGCAGGGGCCATGCTTGATATGCTCGTTCATGCGGGCGCTTATGATGCGGATCGGATCCGGTCGACAGCGCTGGAGCAATACGGGCCGCAGGTGATCGGAAGATCCATTGAAGCTGTATATCTCGAAATATTGGACAAGAACACATGACATGGAAGCATTTCATTTCAAAGTTCGGCGTATCCTTGCAGAGAAGGTCTAATCAGACCTTGAACGTCATTTAATTTGTATATGCAACAAATCACGGAGTGCAGCCAATGTATTTTGGATAGCCACGATGATCCGGCCCTCGTGTTGGATGGTCGTGGAATTTGTCAGCATTGTCGAAAGTTCGAGGAGGATAAACGCACATTCGTGCGGGAAGGATCTGAAGGTGAGGCAATGCTGGCCGATGCTGTACGTCGAATGAAAGAGGCCGGTGTTGGAAGACCTTACGATTGCCTGATCGGTGTGAGTGGCGGGGTAGACAGCAGTTATGTGGCCTACATGGCGCATAAGCTGGGACTCCGGGCACTTTGTGTCCATTTCGATAACGGTTGGAACAGTGAGCTTGCCGTCATGAACATCGAGAACATGGTGGCCAAGCTTGGCTTCGATCTTTACACTTATGTGATCGACTGGCAGGAGTTCAGAGATCTTCAACTGGCTTATCTCAGGGCATCTGTCGTAGATATTGAGGTGCTGACCGATCATGCTATTTATGGCAGTACGTTCCGCATTGCCAAGGAACGTCAGATTGAATATGTGATCGGTGGGAACAATGTGGTCACCGAGGGGATCCTTCCATACCACTGGACATTTAATAAAAAAGATCATATAAACATTCGTGCGATCCACAAGGCATTTGGCCAGGGGAAGATCAAATCTTATCCTTTCCTGGATCATAAGATGAAAAAATTCATTGCCGGTTCCGGCGTGGAATTCATCAATTATCTCAATTGGATGCCGTACAATAAAGAGGAAGTCAAGCAGACCCTCATTCGTGAATTTGGCTGGCGTGACTATGGCGGAAAGCATTACGAAAGCATCTGGACACGTTTTTATCAGGGATATATTCTCCCTGAAAAATTCGGAATCGACAAGCGAAAAGCGCATTACGCTACGCTGATATGTTCGGGGCAGATGACCAGGGAGGAAGCACTGGAAGAGATGAAAAAACCCGCTTATCCCCCTGCTTTGTTGCGGGAGGATATGGAGTTTGTACTGAAGAAATTTGGCTTGTCTGAGGATGCCTTTCAGGAAATCATGCGTCTGCCGGTTCGGGATCACAGATCATTCGATACAGAAGGCTCTTTGTTTCATGTTTACCCCATCCTGAAGCCCATACGTCCGCTTTGGGAAGGGTTCAAGCGTTTGACTGGATGGAGAAGATAAATCATCCGGTGGTCTCCATCATTACGCCTTCTTATAATCGGGCAGACTTGGTGGAGGAAACGGCCCGAAGCATATTTG
>JBEEMB010000074.1:0-5326 GCA_041167815.1 Bacteroidota bacterium
GAAAACGACCTCCGCCGGCGTGAAATGCGCTACACCCTGATTGAATTCCATAAAAAATTCTCCTTGTCCCTGGCATGTTTCGTGCTGTTCATGATAGGTGCCCCGCTGGGATCCATCATCCGAAAAGGAGGTTTGGGTATGCCGCTGGTGATCGCCGTCGTCTTCTTCCTCATCTTCCACGTCACCAACATGTTCGGCGAGAAATTATCAAAACAGGATGCCCTTACGCCTTTGGGCGGCATGTGGATGTCAACCCTGTTCCTCATGCCCATCGGGATCTGGCTGACATGGAAGGCGATGAACGACTCCCAGCTTTTCAGCAATGAATTTTATTTCCGGGGATTCAGGCGCCTGACAGCCATGTTGTCAAAACGCAAGGCCAGGAACGACGCTCAATGATATAAACTAACTTTAAAAAAAATACATCCCATGTCGGACAGAAGAAGATTCCTCAGGCAGACATTGCAGGGAAGCCTCGCCATCACCGCAGGCCATCTCGCATCCGGATGGATGCCTGCCTACGCCGGACAAACCCAGCCACACCCGGCCGATCAGGCACCACTGCCCTACGCATTCGCCGCGCTGGAGCCCGTGATCGATAAACAGACCATGGAATTACATTACACAAAACATGCCGCTGCCTACGCGAAAAACATGAAGGATGCAATGGCCGCAGAAAAAGTGGATGCAGGTACTTCCATAGAACAACTGCTCTCAGGCATTTCCAAATATTCTGAAAAGATGCGGAACAATGCCGGCGGCCACTACAACCACGAACTTTTCTGGAAGTCAATGGCGCCGGCTACGGGTCAACTCCCAGGTGGGAAACTGGCGTCCGCATTGAATGCAACCTTCGGTTCCTTTGATAATTTCAAGAAAAAAATGACAGAAGCCGCCATGACACGCTTCGGCAGTGGATGGGCATGGCTTTACATGGACACGAAAGGAAGCCTGCAAATCGGATCCACCCCAAACCAGGACAATCCGCTCATGGACCTCTCAACCATCAAGGGTACTCCCTTGCTCGGACTTGATGTATGGGAACACGCCTATTATCTCAAATACCAGAACAGACGCGCGGAATACGTGGAAAAATGGTTCAATGTGGTCAACTGGGGCTTCGTCGAGCAAAGACTCATCGCTGCCGGAAAATGAGAAAGTCCCTGTAGTAAGCGCTCAGAATCAATTGGGCCTGTTCAACTATTTCTGATCCGGTATGGACAAATGATATTGACCAAGTAAATGAATATAAAGAAAATATTACATTAAAACAAGGACGGGGGTCAGCCATTGAAACCGGGAAATGCAAGTTTAGCAGGACTTTTCCCTGAAGGTTTCCCTGAATTTCCCGCCTGCCATAAATCGATACCATGCAAGCCTGGAAATCTTATCACGAGCAGCACCGCGACCGATTCCTGGAAGAATTACTGGCCCTACTGAGGATCCCCTCCATCAGTGCCCGCACCGAAAACAAAGCCGACATGGTCGCCTGCGCCGAAGCCGTACGCGACCGTCTGCTGGAAGCAGGAGCAGCCAGCGCCGAGCTTCATCCTACCCCCGGCCATCCCATCGTGTATGGTGAAAGGATCGTTGACCCTTCACTGCCTACGGTGCTCGTGTACGGACACTACGACGTGCAACCCCCGGATCCTCTGGAACTCTGGCACAGCGGGCCCTTCGAGCCGGTCATCAAGGATGGAAAAATATTTGCACGCGGCGCCTGCGATGACAAAGGACAATTCTACATGCACGTCAAGGCACTGGAAACGATGATGCATACCAATTCCCTTTGTACGAACATCAAATTCTGCATCGAAGGAGAAGAGGAGATCGGATCTCCCAACCTCGCCACCTTCGTCAAAGAAAACAAGGAGCTGCTGAAGGCTGATGTGGTGCTGATCAGCGACACGGCCATGATCAGCATGGAAAACCCTTCGATTGATATTGGCGTGCGCGGTCTCAGTTACATAGAAGTCGAAGTGACAGGTCCCAACCGCGATCTGCACAGTGGCGTATATGGCGGTGCCGTGGCCAACCCCGCCACCATCCTGGCGAAAATGATCGCCTCCTGCCATGATGAAAATAACCACATCACCATCCCCGGCTTCTATGATGACGTTGTGGAATCCACGACGGAGGAGCGCAAGCTGATGGCAGCCGCCCCTTATGATGAAGATGAATTCAAGCGTGATCTGGGGATCGATGCAATCTGGGGAGAAAAAGGATACACGACCAACGAACGCACCGGCATCCGGCCAACACTGGAAGTCAATGGCATCTGGGGTGGCTACACCGGCGAAGGCGCCAAGACCGTGCTACCTTCCAAGGCCACGGCCAAGATTTCTGCAAGACTGGTACCGAACCAGTCATCAAAGGTGATCACCGAAAAACTGCTGGCATATTTCAAAAGCATCGCACCGGCAGGCGTGACTGTGAAGGCAGAAGAACACCATGGCGGCGAACCCTACATGACGCCGGTTGATTCGATCGCCTATCAGGCAGCAGCCCGCGCGATTGAAGACACGTTCGGCAAAGCGCCGATCCCCGTGCGTGGTGGTGGAAGTATCCCCATCTGCGCACTCTTCGAGCAGGAACTGGGCATTAAGATCGTGTTCATGGGATTCGGTCTCGACAGCGACAATCTACATTCACCCAACGAGAAATACGATCTTTTCAACTTCCACAAAGGCATCGAAACGATACCTTATTTCCACCAGCATTTCGCGCAAATGTGGAAACACGAAGGCTGATCTGATATTCGGTTATACGTGACCGTTAGCCGGATGCCCGCTGTTTGACAGCATGGGCATCCGGCTATTTTTATTTGATCAACGGGGCCCCGGAGGACAATGTTGGCGGAGATAATTTGTACAGAGACGACGCAGATGCGCCGTCGTTCCTTCTCCTTCCCTGATCCCATGTGCCCTCCCGGGATAGGCCATGAAACTGAATTGACGACCGTGTCTGACCAATTCGTTGATCAGCATCTCCGCATTCTGGTAATGGACATTATCATCCGCCGTACCATGGATATACAATAAGTTTCCGCGCAGATGCCGGGCATGGGTCATAGGTGATCCCGCTATGAAATCCGTCCGGTTTTCAGACGGCAATCCCATATATCTTTCCTGATAGATATTATCGTACGTCAGCTGGTTGGCGACTGCTGCAATCGAGATGCCTGTTTTGTATATCTCAGGATGTCGGAACATCAGGTTCAGCGTGGCAGAGCCACCACCACTCCACCCCCAGACTGCGACCCTCGAGGTATCCACATAAGGGCGTTTCAGGATCTCGGTGGCCGCCATGGCCTGGTCGTGGATGTTGACAAGCCCTATCTTCCGATATATGGATTTCCGCCAGGCGCGGCCCTTGGGCGCCGGCGTTCCACGATTGTCGAGGGAAATATAAATATAACCATCCTTCGACATGTCTCCTTCATAGATGCGGTTACGCCCCGTCCCGAAACGATCGGTCACCGTCTGCGAAGCGGGCTCCGAATACACATGAAAGACAACGGGATATTTACGCGCCGGATCAAATCCGACAGGCCGGACCATCCAGCCATCCATCTCCACACCATCCGCCGTCTTGACCCTGAAAAACTCCAGGGGATCGGGCGTGGCAGCAGCTTTTGCGATGGCGTCAGCAACTTGTCCGCTGCCGCCGCCGGCAGGTCGGTGTTCCGGCAGGCTCACCCATTCGCTTACCCCGGGAATGCGATGGTTATTGAAACGGTGGATGGCAACCTTTCCACCCGGAGCAATCTCGTATTCGTGGGTACCGGGCTGCCCTTCAGGCGATAACCGCGCTGCAGCATCGCTTCCATCCAGACGGACCCGATACAGATAACGACGCGTGGCATCATCGGGAGAAGCAGAAAAATAAATATAACCGCTCCGTTCATCCACCCGGTCGATATCAATGACATCATAATCTCCCCGCGTGATGAGTCGTGGAGCGGAGCCATCCATTGGAACCCGCCAGAGATGCCGCCAGCCATCGGTTTCACTGGCCCACACGAAGGCGCGTCCGCCTTCGATCCAGTCCCAGCCTCCATAGGCATATCCATCATCCCAGGTGGGCAGGATATCCACCCAGGCGCTGTCGCGTTCGGAGAAAATCGTTTGTGCGTTCCCGCTATTAACATCACAGGCGAAGAGTTTGCTGACCTGTTGCTTTCGGTCAAGCTGCTGCACGATCACACGCCGGCCATCCGGCACCCACTCCATCCGTGGGAGGTAATGCTGACGAGGGTCTCCGGGCACTTTCATCCAGGATACTTGTCCGCCGGCAACGGTTACCACCCCGATGCGAACAGATGATGGCGGTTCGCCAACCTTTGGATACTCCACCGGGATCACACTGGAATAGATGGAATCTGTGTTGTTCATCATCAGAAAATCGCGGGTACCCGCAGCGTTGACCTGCCAGAATGCGATGCGTTGCCCATCCGGACTCCAACGAAACCCATCGCGACAGGCAAACTCCTCTTCGTACACCCAGTCGAAGGTCCCGTTGATCATCCGCCGATGTCCATCCTTCGTCAATGCCTTCGGACCGGTGCCAGACAGGTCTTCTACATACAGATTGTATCCACTGACATAGGCCACGCGCTTTCCATCAGGCGACAACTTGGCAAACATCAACGACTGGGCCGGCAATCCGCGTCCGAGCTGGCGCCAAAGACCTGCCTTCCGATCGAACACATGATAATCACCGCGGGTTTCATAACGCCATACCCTGGCCGTGTTCGTGAATACCAGCAACCGTTGCATGTCCGTGCTGAAACGGAAAGCCGCAGGCTCCATTCCCCGCTGCAATTGATCGAGTTGTGCACGGGACACCAACACCTCCTCCTTCCCGGAAAGTATACTGATTTGAATGACCCCTTGCTCAGAGAGCTCGATACGATGCTGCCCATCGGGCGTCCAAGGGTCGGAAGATCCGGGCTGTGCGGATAATACGAGGCAACCCATAAGACCAATCAAAAGCAGGGAAATAAGGTGTGGTCGGAGCATTGGGAGATATTTTGAGGAAAGTTATAATATGTGGATGATGAATGTGAACCGGCCATCCAGGAAAATATAGCCAATTTGAAAGATGATCCCTCCGATGGATGGGGATGGACGAAAAATCAGGGGGAATACAAGGTCCTTCGGAGGCCTGGGGATGACAGTGATGGGGAGGATGCTAGGGGATGACGCCTCACCCTTTTTACTGTCATCCTATTTTTGCAAACAAATCCCCTGATTGATCATCATCCTGAGGCTTTCCCCCCTTCATTGTCATCCCGAGGCCTCCGAGGGACCTTGTATTGTCAGCT
>JBEEMB010000142.1:0-3668 GCA_041167815.1 Bacteroidota bacterium
CCATAGAATGCATCGTAATCCACCTTCATCCGTCCGGATTTACCCCGCTTTGACGTGATGAGGATGACACCGCCCGCCGCACGCGAACCATAGATCGAAGCAGAAGCGGCATCCTTCAAGACGGAGATCGTCTCAATGTTATTGGGATCCACATCCCCGAAACTCGCCACAACTCCGTCGATCAACACCAGCGGCTCATTGTTTCCCAGCGTACCCAGTCCACGTATGCGGATCTGCGCCTCCGCACCCGGAACACCATTGAACTGCGACACCGTCACACCAGGCAAGGTACCCTGCAATGCAACCGTTGTGTTATACACCGGACGCTTCACGAGTTCGTTACCGGTGATCACAGACACCGCACCAGTGAGATTGACCTTCTTCTGACGGCTGTATCCCACCACCACCACCTGGTCCATCTGAATATCCATGGATGCCAGCACCGCGGTAATGTTAACATCTCCGGCCAACTGACGATACACCTGATATCCCACACCGGAAAACTCCAGCGTATCCGATGCATCGGCATCAATCGTGAACGTGCCGTTCGGCGCCGTTACAACCGCGACACCTGTCTTAAGATTGGTAACCGTTACGGCCTCGATGGTCCTGCCATCCGCAGCCTGCACATTACCTGACACCTTTCGCGTCTGCGCCATAGACCCGGAGGTGGTGAACATCATCAGCAGAATCCCTGCCAATAAAGAAATTAAACCTGATTGCTTCATATGACTCACATTAAGTACATGAAAGTAATTCGAAACCAAAATGGCTGACCCGTTGGTTTATCCATAACCTGCATGCCATATATCGTAAACGTTATCGCAATCGTTTTAGATAGATATCTAATGAATTAAACAATCCCGCACCATTTATAAACAAAAGAGGGCATAACCTCGAAAAGCCTTGATATCATTGTAATTTCACGGAATCTTTCCGCATCCGGAAAAATCATACATCCGAATTAAATATGAAACCGGAAGATCATGAATAAATGAAAGACCAATCGACACCGAAGCATCATTCAGCCAGTCATGATTGTCTATACAATGTTCCGAAAATCGACTATTCAATAAACTGAAATACCATGAAGGCTTCCCTGCTGGTGGATGCACCGATACTGGATAAAAGACAGTTGTGGATCAAAAAAATCGATAAAACGCATTTCGACCACGACTTCCATTTTCATAAAACCTGCGAACTGCTTTGGATCGTCGAAGGCAGGGGGACATTCATCGCCGGAGACCATATTGGAAAATTCGAAAAGGACGATCTGTTCATGCTGGGCACCGGACTTCCACATATCTACAAATCCGCTAAAGAATATCACGCACCAGATAGCAACCTTCGAACGGTAGCAATAGCCATCTACTTCACAGAAGAATTTCTGGCAGGCATGAGTGATGCAGCCAGCTTCATGTCAGAAGCAGGTGATTTGTTACGGCGGTCCGAACGTGGCTTTCACCTCACAGGAGAAACCCGTCAAAGGATGGTCGATCTGTTCAGATCAATCGAACATTTGAACGGGATAGGACTCATGGCCGGCTTCCTGTCGATGCTGCATATCGCCCTCCAGTCGAACGAATACCAACCCATGGCCTCCGCCGCTTACAAGGTCAGACCACCCAAACGGGAAATGGACAGATTCGTTGATGTGTACGACTATATCCTGAAGAACTTCCAGGGAAGCATCACGCTCACAAAAGCAGCGTCGATATGTGGAATGTCGGAGAACGCTTTCTGCCGGTTCTTCAAATCAAGAACCCAACGGACATTGACGCAGTTCGTCAATGAAATAAGGATAAGCCACGCATGTTCCCTGTTACGGGAAGAAAGCGAACCCCTTAAAAATATATACCGGCAATGCGGTTATAACAATGCGGTGTTTTTTCACCGATCATTTAAACGCATCACCGGCTTGACACCTAAACAGTATCAGGACAGCTGTCATTCAGCCTGACATCATTCATAAGTGAACATCGTCGTAACAGAGCCCGCTGACTCCGAAATAAATCTAACCCACTTCGCACTCAATCCGACAGGAAACAGATGGGTCAAACGCTGGCCCGGCGACAAAACGAACGTTTTATGATCAAACCATACACCGTCACCTGTTGCATCAGCCTGTAACCTGATCGTCATGCGCGTTGATCCATGATTGACCATCTCCAGCTTCCGCTGCTGATATCCACCAAAAAGATACGGATCTGAAACGTCACCTTTCATCAACGAAGACTTGAACCACGGACCGCCTTGTCCACCGGGTTTACCCAGCTTCCATAGATCATCGATCGTACCTGCCCACATGGCCAGTGAACCGTCTTCCGACTTGATGATATGTCCATTACCGGATCTGTCCATGGGATCGGCGCCGGATAAAAACAACAATCCGCGATAAGAGGCGAAGTCGTTGATCATGAATCGATGAGAGGAAACGGGCTTGACCTTTGCAAAGCCATCTGCGTTATCCGCCGGCAACTCAAAGAAAGTTCCCCCGCAATGCAACAGATCGCGCTCGGTCACCACTTCGCGCACAACGCGGGTCTTGCTCAATGGCATAAGTGCGGCCAGCATCGTATCCTTTACCGGCAGTCTCCACCGACGACCACGACCATCCGTGACAAGGAATGAACTGCCATCCAGCTTGATCAACGGGGTGCGTATCGCTATCTTATCTGCCAACAATTGGCGATTGGCGGAACCATCCACCTGACGGATCTGCAATGTGCTGTCCATCTCGTAATACTTACCATCATCAGACAAAATACCCAGCCGGCGCGATACCGGCAACGAGTACATGATCGCGCCTTTCCTGGGTGACAGATTCGATGCAACCAACCCTTTGAATATAGCGGGAGACGAAAGGTTTTTGTTTTTGGGATCCGTGTAGGCGAACGATGCAGATAATACACCTGCCTGCATGGACATCACCCGGATCCATTCTGCGGAAATCGCAGGATCCAACACCACCATCTTTGAAGACATGGGCGCCAATCTGACCCGCGAGGTTCCCTGCCAACGGCCATCACCCCTTGCATCGATTTCTACAACGATCTCCATCTCCTTATCACCATGGTTGTTCACCCATAACGTACGTTGCTTCCAACCCGCAAAAAGATAAGGCTCGGAAGCCTGACCCGCGCGAACAGTGTCCTTCAGAAAAACAGATCCGAAGGCATCGATCGGGCCATTGTTGTCCGGCATATTCAGCCCTGTGAACCAGAGATTCGAATGTGACTGACCCGCACCCGGGATACCCGCCTTATCCGCACGGTTACTCAGAAACTCACTCTTGGTTGCATCATCACATCCCCAAATCAACTTGTCGTTCCAACGCTCAAAATCACCCACCACCTTCAGATAGGAAGACCTTGGCCTGATACCTGCCGTCGCACCCGGACGAAATCCCTGCGGGAACGACCAGAACATGCCATGCAAAGTCATGAGATAATCCGGCTGTTTTTCTGTGCCGACGTTGCGGATGCGCGGCCATTCCGTGTTCCAGCCATGTGCCCCGTCATACGTATTCGTGGCCTTGGGGATACGATAGAAACTCCATCCGCCATTAGCCCGCACACCAACCATGGCAGATCGGTGATCCCAGCCGGTGGCCCAGATCGGATCCCGATCCGGTTGGGCATTGCCATATATGCCACCAGGGCCCGTCA
>JBEEMB010000204.1:0-5442 GCA_041167815.1 Bacteroidota bacterium
TTAGGGCTCACTTTGAAGCTTACGTTCAGGTTGGCAACATTCTTCACGTTCTTGGAGTTCAGACTCATCATCTGATTGTCCTGACGGCTCAATGAGAAACGCATGTTGGAGCGGTCGGTACTGTTTGTCACCGCCACGTTGATGTTGGAGTTGGCGCCCTGCTGGTAGAGTGCGTCATATGCGTCAGTCTGTGCACTGTAGGGACGAACCACACCATCCCAGCTGGCGATGGGCTTGCCATCGAAGCGGGGACCATAGTTGATGGAGGCGTTTGGCAGCGCACGGGTTTCTTTCACACCGTCGCCATCGAGATCGACCATGATGAAACCTTCTTTGTCCTGGCCAAGGTTAGCCACATGTGATGGCACCATGCCATAACCACGCACATTCTGGTAGCGAGGCAGATAGGCGATGTTCTCAACACCATAAGTGGCGTTGACATCCACACCCAGACCCTTGCGGTTACCTTTACCTGACTTGGTGGTGATCAACACGACACCGTTCACGGCTTCAGAACCATACAGTGCGGCGGCAGATGCACCCTTCAGGATCGAGATGTTGTCAATGTCCTCTGTCTGGATGTCCAGCAGACCGTTACCACGGACACGCTGGTCGCCCCAGTAGTTGTCATTGCTTACTTCCTGGTTACGGATGGGAATACCATCCAACACGATCAAAGGCTGGCTTTTACCCGTCACGGAGTTGACACCGCGGATGTTGATGTTCACCGCGGAAGTAGCACCACCGGGGGTGGCTGCGATGCGCACACCGGGGGCCTTTCCATAAAGAGCAGTAGCGAAATTCGGCGTACCCGCATCCGTCAGCTGGGTGGCGGAGATGGTGCTCACCGCATAACCCAGTGCCTTCTGCTTACGACCGATACCCAGTGAAGTGACGACCACCTCATCCAGGTTGTTGGATCCCTGCTCGAGCACGATGTTCAAATCGGCACGATTTGCGGGGATCGTCTGAGATACATAACCAACGAACGATACCACCAGGCTTCCGTTGGAGGCCACGGTGATCTTGAAATTACCGTTCTCGTCGGTCAAAACACTGTTTCGGGTGCCCTTTTCGGCCACACTGGCGCCTGCCAGCCCCGTTCCTGATGCATCGCGGATTACACCCGCGACCGTCTTCCTGGCCTGTGCAAACAGCGTAGCGCTGCCGAACACCAGGCTGAGGAAGAGGAAAAGCAAACCTGCTCTTTTTCTCATGTTGATGCTTGTTTTGGTTTAAAAACTTGTTTCAGCCGTTATCTCTTGGATAATGTCTGACATGTTATGATGTTAGTGAACTACGCCGGCAAGCAATAATTCATTGTATTTAAAGCCTGTTTGTATCTTACACCCACTTTAGAGGCCCCTAAGATAATGTTAAAGACTCCGATAATCATGCGTTTGCTGCATTCCCGGCAAAAAGGATGCAAACATTTTCATGTTTTGCTTGTGTATGCCATCCTGACGGGTTGCCTTGTTTCAAGATCGCATGCGCAACATTCAACAACTACCCTTCAGGCGGCACGTACCACGGCCATCCGATTTTGCGGAGGCTGCCATCAGTTTCCGGAACCAGGTATGCTCGACCGGGATACCTGGACAGGCCGGGTACTCCCGATCATGGGATGGAGGCTGGGCATCAAGGGGCCTGACAATGACCCCTACGCCGACCTCGATCCCATGGAGAAGGAACGGGTAGCCTCGCTGGGTATCTATCCGGAAAAACCATTGGTCACGCGACAGGAATGGAGTGATATCGTAGATTATTTCAAGAAATCAGCACCAACATCAATCAAACTACCGGAGCCAGGCACCGAAAAACAACTGGGACCGGATCAATTTATTGCGGTCCCCCTCAAAATTGACGACCAAACCATCCCGTCCATCTCTATGGTGGAATTTGATACTGCCCAACGTAATACATATATAGGTGATGCCCGAAACCGACTGTTCCGACTCGATAACAACCTTACGCTGCAACAAAGCTGGAGCCTGACCGGGCCGCCAGCCGATATTAGCTTTCCCGCACTGGGATCACCGAGACTCCTGATGGTGGGTTCCATTGCACCCACCGAACAAAGGAATGGAGTGCTCTTCGACCTGAGGGATCCCCAGGATTCAAGTATCAGCCGTCCACCCATCATCGACTTGGCCCGCCCTGTCCATACTTCAATCGGCGATGTTGATGGCGACGGCATTCAGGACGCAGTCGTGTGCGAATTTGGTCATCATACCGGCCAACTCACGTTATTCCCCGGACAGCAACCGGAAAATGCCGCTATACTCATCGCGCGTCCGGGTGCCCGACAAACCATCCTGAAAGATGTGGATCATGACGGCAGATTGGATATCATCGCCCTGATGGCACAGGCACAAGAACAGATCATCCTGCTGAAAAACCTGGGGGATGGACGGTTTTCATTGCAGGTATTGTTGAGTTTTTCGCCGCTACACGGACTCAGTCACATGGAACTAAAGGATATGGACGGAGACGGAGATGAGGATCTGTTGGTCTCGAATGGCGACAATTGGGACTCATCTCCCATTCGAAAGCCCTATCACGGGATTCGCATCTTTCTGAACGACGGAACATTCAAATTCAAACAGGGTGCATTCTTTCCGTTACCGGGTGCCAGCAAGGCCATGGCCACAGATTTCGACGGGGATGGGGATCCGGACATCGCAGCCATTTCATTTTATGATGATCCGGATGATCCAATGCGTGGATTTCTGCTGCTCGAAAACAAAGGAGCACTGCAATTCGACCGACACCTGATTCCAGCGGCACGCACCGGTAAATGGCTCACGATGGATTGTGCCGATATCGATCGTGATGGGAGAACCGACATCATCCTGGGATCATATTTTCACAACCCGCTGGAAGCCACAAAATTGACCATGAAAGGCATCACGGATTTCCCACAGATCCTCGTCCTGAAGAATCAATGGAAGCTGAAGTGAAACACATAACAATCAATCCTTCTGCCCGAGCCTGATGGGTGCCGGCAATTGTAAGATCCCCGATTTGCCATTCCCCTCCAACTGATTGGAAGATACCGTCCACCCGTTCACCCCCGAACCGAAGATCCCATTCCCCGAATTGTATTGAATGCGGTTACCCGTTACCGTTAGTCCGAACGAACCGGCATGCAACCACTCGGCATTCAGACCGTGTCGGTCATTGGCTTCGATCAGATTTCCCATCAACCGGATATTCCGGCTTTCTGCGATCAGTATGCCGTCCCACCCGTTCCTCGAAATCTCACAGGTCCGCAGATTTAAATTTTCCGAGTATGCGACAGAGAGACCGCAACCTGACGGTGAAGTTGACAATCGAGAACTGGAAATATCTATGTTTCGGGAATGGCTGATCAGAACGTTATGCTGCAGTCTTGGACCCGGGACTACAGAACCGCCATTTTCGTTGAAGTCACAATGAGTGATCGACACATTTTCCGCCCCGTTGATGAACACACCGTTATAGGTGGCGTTTCGGACCGTCAGATGTTGCAGCGTTATATTATGGATGGCCCCCTTCTTTTCTGTCCGAATGACGATCCCGCCCCGGTTCCAGCCGCCACGAAATGATCGATTGGAATTTGGGTCGGACGGTACATCGGTTCGATTGCTGCATTCCAGCACCATGTCACTGATCAAGACGTCATGAAGGCTGTCTCCCGAATTGGATATCAGATCACGTGAGCCTGAAGACGGATCTAGGAAGAGTATGGTCCCGAGGCCCTCCCCCAACAATGTCAATCCACTTTTGAGACGCAGACTCTCCGACATCCGATGTACCCCTTTTTTCAACACTACTGCGCGGCCGGATGCCACGGCTGCATCCACTGCAGCCTGAACCGAAGCGCCGGGTTCGACGGCTACCCATGCCGCAGGAAGTGGATTGACAGCAGAATCCTTTGCGCCAGCCGGATACCCGATCATGGAGATCACCGGCTTGGGATAATCGATCCTGGGCCGCTGCCAGTTTCGAACGGCGGTTAGGATGGATCTGTTGGCCCGCAAACGGATGCTGTCCGCGCACTTTTTCGTCCAGGGCAAGGAAATGCCCATCGCCTCATAATGTCTGTACACATATTCGAAATCATCCCGCAACTCCATCGCCCGTTCAGAAATGACACCATAAGCATAAGGCCTTACACCCATGAGCACGGATGCGGAATACTCATAACCCAATCCAAGTCGGGAACCGGCGAGTCGGAAAAGATCTACGCCCTGGGTGTAAGCGATCTGCGCGGCTCCGGCAAACTGTCCGATACCGAGTTGCACATGCCCCTGATCCCGGGTGGTTTCCTGACACTGACCGCTGGGATAAAAGTATTTGAACAGACTTCCATTAAAAGGGGCATGCAAAAAGTTGTCGATGGCCTCATCAAAGAGCCTCCGATCATCGGTGAACACGGCGATCGCGAGCAGCGACTGGATGATTGCACCGTTCCAGTTTCCATTTGCCTGTGGATAATAGTACCGCAAAACAGGGTAATAAGCCGTTCGCAGCATACGCTTGAAGGCATCCTGATCGGCGGGCTTCCATCCGGAAGAAGTATGACGGAGGATCTCGGCGGCATTGCAGAAAACATGGCCGGTCAGCCCTGCAATCAGCTTGGCATCATTGAAATCGAAATCCTGAAGCGTCGCAGACCAGGCGTTCAGGATGGCGATGGATTGCTCCGCATACTTTCGTTCTCCGGTGATCCGCCAGACCAACGCACAATGGTAAGCCATCTCCGCCCCTTTACGGAGGTCTTCACCGCCGATGTTCGGTTTCCCGTATGGCCCACGCATCACATGGGCGGCAGGTTTGATGATAAACGTAGTGTCTGCCACTGCTTTTAGCCGCTCGAAAGCATCGATCCAGGGTGATTGACGTGCTTCGATCCGGCGTTTCAGCTCCGCAAAATCTTCAGCTGACTGGTAGATGCCTGGATGTCTGAAGGCTTGCGCATAAAGCTGTCTGGGGATGGTCACAGACCACAGGAGGATGGGGATCAGGTATTTCATGGTCATAAAAAAGTCCCTTGCGATGTCCGGGAGGAAAGCGCAAGGGACTTGGGTTGGATGAAGTGAATAACTTTATTTCTGCGTCATATCATAACGCAACATACTCACGACCGCGGTTCCTGCAGCATTGATGGAGTTCACGAATACGTAGGCACGGTACTTTTTGTCTGCCGTTTCCACCCAAACGCCACTCTCCGCCCGAAGACCGGTCGCATGACTGGGTGCAGTGGAGAAATCGACTTTCTGCATGTCAATGTCATCCACATATATGCCAAATTGCATCTGTGCCAGGTTGCGATCCTGCAGGTTGAACACCTTGATCACCTTCGTCGCATTGTTCGCGCCGCTGGGCAGGGTAACACCAGGCAGATAAAGCGCGGCGTCTGCACCCGGTGCGACCAAGCCATGCGTGAAAGTGGCAGGC
>JBEEMB010000274.1:0-5767 GCA_041167815.1 Bacteroidota bacterium
TATACACAAAGCTATCTGTTCTATGGGTTACCTTTTAATCTTCCATGGATTAAGATTGACTTATCATTTGTTTAACCAAACAGAAATGAACATGCCCAAAACAAAAAAGATTACATTTTCACTGCCCGCAGAAATCGTTGCAGACGCCTCCGCTGGCCTGCTGCTCGGTGAATTCAATAACTGGAACAAAGAGCAGGGATTCAGCCTCAAAAAATCAAAGGATGGCTCAATGAAAGCAACCGTTGAACTGGAGGCAGGCAAATCCTATGAGTACCGTTACCTGCTTGATGGCGGTCGCTGGGTGAACGATGAAAACGCTTCTGCTTACACGGAAGTATTCGGACTTGGCGTATTGAACTGTGTAGTAAACGTTCCCGCAGAAGTGATGGCTGAAGCCAAACCTGCCAAAAAATCATCAGAAAAAAAGGTGAAGGCGGAAAAAAGCGCAACCGAAGAAAAACCAGAGGCCAAAACTGCCGCCAAGCGGACCTCGACCAGGAAAACCACTAAATAAGGCAGATCGGGCTTAATTTTGTGGCAAAAAGAATAGATGAGCATCACTGACAGACTTTTTCAGCGTCGAAACGAATTGGCCGCAGCCAATCTCAAGGCCGGTAACGACTTCCTCGCTGCAAACCGGGAAAAACCCGGGGTGACAGAACTCCCCAGCGGACTTCAGTACGAAGTGATGCAAATGGGTGATGGCCCTAAACCCGGTCCCGTCAGTAAGGTCACTTGCCACTACCATGGTACGCTCATCGACGGAACCATGTTCGACAGCTCCGTGAAACGTGGTATCCCCGCCACTTTTCCACTGAACGCCGTCATCAAAGGCTGGACAGAAGGCCTCCAACTCATGCCAACGGGCAGCAAATGGCGGTTCTTCATTCCATCTTACCTCGGATATGGCGAAAGGCAGGTCAGTGCACAAATCGGACCAAACGCCACCCTCGTGTTTGAAGTTGAACTCATATCCTTCACGAACTGATCTGCATACGGCAGACAGATATTACATACGATTGCTTGCCCCTTATGTCCAATTGAAGCCTTTGTGCTAAATTGAGTACATGAATCAGAACCAGGATCGTAGAACCTTCCTCGGATTGACCGCAGGATTGCTCGGTGCGGGATTAATGTCGCATGCCCTGCCCCGAAAAAAACAGAAGATGCAACTCGCGTTTTCCAGCATCGGGTGTCCGGACTGGCCATTGGATAAAATGGTGAAGTATGCCAGGGAAAAAGGTTATCAAGGCCTGGAATTGAGAGGACTTCTTCGAGAATTGGATCTGCCAAAATCCGCAGATTTCAACAGTCCGGAAAAGATTCGCGCCGCGCGCAAATTGGTGGAAGACAACGGACTCAAATTCGTGTGTCTGGGAGCCTCCGCACCGTTACATCACCCGGAAGGAGCCAAACGGGATCAAAGCATTGATGAAGGAAAACGATTCATAGATCTGGCCGAAGCATTGGGGTGTGCGTATGTCCGTGTCTTCCCCAACAACCTGCCCAAGGAACAGGAAAAGGCACAAACCATCCAGCTCATCCGGAAAGGACTTCAGTCACTCGGAGATCATGCAGCCAATACCAAGGTTTCCGTCCTGATGGAAACACATGGCGACCTTATCCAAACGGCCGATATAGCGGAAGTCATGCAGGGGGTTGAACGACCGAATGTTGGATTGGTGTGGGATTTCACCAACATGTGGTCTATCACGAAGGAGGCACCGATCACCGTATATCCCAAACTCGCAGCACATATCAAACATGTGCATGTGAAGGATTTCAAAATGCAGGATGGCAAAATGAAGTACACCCTGCTCGGCCAGGGTATCGCGCCGGCATTTCAGGCCCTAGACCTCCTTCAAAAAGCCGGCTACAAGGGATTCTACAGCTTTGAATGGGAAAAACTCTGGCATCCGGAACTCGACGAGCCCGATACAGCACTCGAACATTACGTACTCATGATGCGATCCTTCGAAAACCGTTGATTCACTTCAACGACTTTTTCCGAAAGATCATGCAATGCTGCCATGGTAAGTTGTCCATGTTTCGATCCAAAACAAAACCAGCTGCTTCAAACTCACGAACGGCCTGCGCTTCCGTCATCTTATGCACCCTTTTGATGGGCACTGATGCATCCTCTCCCCGAAATTCGACAAGGTAGATTCGGCCATCATCTTTGAGCACACGACGCATCGCCTGGGCCATCTCGTACGGATGTGAAAATTCGTGATAAACATCAACCATGAGTACCAAATCGATGGAACGTTCCTTCAGTGGGATGTCCTGCTCAGATCCAAGCACACAACTGATATTCCGAATGGATGCGCGCTTCAGCCGTTCGTTCAGATGATCGACCATTTCAGGTGATACATCAACGGCAAATACTCGACCAGATCCAAGCTTTCCGGCCATCCGAAACGAATGGTAACCGCTGCCAGCCCCGATATCCGCCACCTGCATTCCATCTTTCAGCGCCAGATTGCGCAATAAAAGTTCCGTGTTCTCTTCTTCCTGACGCTCCGGCCGCTCTAACCATGATATCCCATAATGACTCATCACATGGGCAATCTGGCGACCCATGTACCACTTGTCGATCCCATTAGGGTCTCCCGGCGCCATTCGATAACGTTGCTGAGCGGCAAGCATCCCAGATAGCAAACAAAACACGAAAAGAATCAAATGCCTGTTATTCATGGATATACGACAAATTAAAAGGATGGTGGTTCAATGACCACAATGAAGACATAAAGGAGTCCGATTGACTGTACATTTGATGGGAAACTACTCCCGTATGTTCAAACTACCCACTTTGGCATTAGGCTGCATGTCGCTGCCGACAAACGAACCGTCGATTTTTGATGCATGCATCCAAACAGCCATAGATTCCGGAATCACAATGTTTGATACGGCAGACCTGTACGACAGGGGAGAGAATGAACGTCATCTGGGTAAAGCACTCAAGGGCTTACGCGGAAAAATCATGCTGGCCACCAAGGTTGGAAACAAATGGAGACAGGATGGCAGCGGCTGGGATTGGCATCCCCGCAAGGAATACATCCTGAAAGCTGTAGATGAAAGTCTGCATCGACTCCAAACAGACTACATCGACCTCTATCAATTGCATGGCGGAACACTGGAAGACCCTATGGATGAAATCCTCGAGACATTTGATATACTTAAAACAGCCGGTAAGATTCGAGCCTACGGGATCTCATCCATCAGACCCAATGTGATCCGAAAACACCTGTCTTCCGGACCAATCAGCAGTGTCATGATGCAATATAGTCTGGCAGATCGCAGGCCGGAAGAAAGTATACTTCCATTATTGGAAAAGAACGAAATCACTGTACTGGCACGCGGAGTACTGGCAAAAGGATTGTTATGCGGAAAATCGATGACGCCCTATCTGAATCATAATATGTCAGCCATGGAAAACGCGGCATCGGCGATGATAGCTTGCTCCGGCCCGGACAGAAGTCCGACACAAACCTGCATCCGCTTCGTGATGCACAGGTACAAAAACATTGTCCCGGTCATTGGTGTGAGCCGACCGGATCAAGTGAAAGAAATGGCCGACACCCTTCGGTCTCCACCCCTCACGCCGGAGGAATATATGTTTATATGTGGCAGTCTGTCCCCCGATGTGTATGATGCACACCGGTAACATGTATGTTGGCTTTTTAACCCTATTTGCGTGGACTCTGCAAATATTTTGCATACATGACAGACTCCATCGTCTTGCCGGTCAACTTACTCTCAGCCCAGGAGATGATGTCCAGATAAGCAAATGATCGCGTTTCAAAACGGCTCTTTTCCAAATGATGGATCTGATCATGGAAGTTCTGTAATCGGTCGCGAATCTCCCTGGGTGGATACCCGAAACTATGTTGCACGAAATCCAGGGTGGCCTTTTCGACTTCCGTCAACTTCTTCATCTTTTTAAAAAAACGATAGGCTGATTTACTCAAAGAATCAAGTATATCATAGTTCCCCAGCTCATAATGGCTCAGCAGATGGACCAGGCGGGCATAACATTGCAGATCAATTCGCAAGTCCCCCGGACCATTGATGATTTCCATCGTATAATCTATCGCCTTTCCAAAATCACGATTACCGAAATAAAGCGACGCAATCTTGTAATTAAACAACATGATTCGGTGAGAATCAACAAACAACGCGTGATTTGCCAGACTGCGTTCTATGTCCGGTACCATCTTGACGCCCTCTGAGAAGGTACCCTTCATCAAATGACTATTCACCTTGGCACTATTGATATATATCCATGTGTGGATGCGGAAATTATCGTGCTTCAGGATGGCTTCGTTCTCCGCAATCTGTTCGAATTCTGCAAGCGCACGGTCGAAACCTCTGAAATCCCTAAGCGCAAAATGTGCATTGATCAGACTGTGAACCCCTTTGATGTAGTGACCTGTCTCGATGGATATCATCCTTGTATCCTGCACATACAGGTCGACCCACTTTCGAGCATATCTGTAATTAAGTAAGAAATCCTGACGGATGAAAGCAAACCAACAGAAGCTCTGATAGAGGTACATTTGCTCATAAAATCCGGAAACTTTGGAAAGATCAGAGGGTAGATTGTTCCTGAAATAGGTGTTCAGTTCATTCTCCTCGGCCTGATCACGGGTATGACCATAAATCACGTACCAACGGTAAAGCAACAAAGCAAGACTCGAGAGTTTGGTCACACGCTCGATATGTTGGCTGACTTCCATCGCCTCCTGCGCTAACTCCTGCGTCTTTTGTGCCGGACTCCTCGTGATATGCAGCGTCTCTATCTTCTTTTCCAACGAAATCAGCTGGACCAGTGTATTGAATTTCTGGTTCGTTCTTGCCAGCTCCTTTGCGCGTTCTAAAATCTTTAAACTTTGCAGTTTTAGACCCTTGTTGTAAAGGATTCGCGCATTATCCAGATGCTCACTAAGCTGGAGATCAATGTTCTCCTTGGATTTCAACAGGCGCAAACTCGCAAGCAACTGCTTGTACAGATGCGTCTTTAAATTGGCCAGTTTCGACTTGTTCAAAGACTTCATCTTCTTGAAGATGGCCTTTTCATCATAGCTGTCCAACGCATCAAGCGCGTCAAAAAGCTGTACCACCTTCAGATCCTCATTGTCGGAACTGCGTTTGATATAGATCTTGAAATGTCGCTTCTCCGCTTTCTCCATCGACTTCACCAGCTGGAAAAGCGCATCCGAGAATGGTGTTGACATCATGTAGATTTTTAGTGGAAATGCACGGATATCGGGCATTTCAGGAGAAAGTACTGTTTGTTGGCATCAGAAAGAACCAATGAATATCATCTGAAGCAAGTTATGATGAAGAATACTTTTGTACTGTAGATGAATGTCGAACAGTAACGCATGACTCATCTCAACCTACAAACAAATATTTCTCTACCTCTTTTCATATGGCAAGCAATCGTTAACGGTCGGCTGTTTCAACAGCTGACCCTTTTTTTGCCGTTCGTCGACATAAAATTACAAAATCAGCTACAGTCCGCAGCCCGGTCTGTTGTTTTTGTAGCCTTTAGATATGTACGACTACCTGAAAAGAAAGTGCCGACACGAGGTCGGCACATTGCGTTTAATGTTTAGAGAAGCCTGATGTTCATTTCATTTTGCGACGATCCATCCGAATAGTACCAACAACAGCATCACGCTCAGATCGAGTCACTTCTACGATCAGTTCCTGGTTCCCGATCTCTTCACGGAGCGGATTGGCCGACATATGGCATTAACTT
>JBEEMB010000358.1:0-3451 GCA_041167815.1 Bacteroidota bacterium
ATTGGCTCATCCGACGCTTGAAATGAATATCAACATACCACATGCAATTTATTACCAGAAAATAAGAAGCGTACCACCCTACATCATGATCCATGTCATGAAGTTGGTTGGTACGCTCTTCAATCTTAGGCAGATGAGCTTTAATGAAGCTCTACCCGATAGTTCCCGACTTAACTTTTATCCGCGATACATCTCGGTCCGCAGTTCCCGCACACGGGAATCCTCAAGATACTCGTCGAATGTCATCAGGCGGTCGATGATGCCTGAGGGCGTCAACTCGATGATGCGGTTTGCCACAGTCTGCATGAAAGTATGGTCATGCGATGTCAGCAACACAATACCGGGGAAATTGATACAGCCTTCGTTGAAACTCTGGATGCTTTCGAGGTCCAGGTGGTTGGTAGGCTGGTCGAGCAGGATGATGTTAGGATTTTGCAGCATCATGCGACTGAGCATGCAACGAACCTTCTCACCACCGCTCAGAACATTGGTTTTTTTCTGTATGTCATCGCCGCTGAACAACATCTTGCCTAGGAATCCGCGCAAGAACGGCTCATCAGCGTCCGTGACATGTGCCGGCACAAACTGCCTCAACCATTCCAGGAGACTGAGTCCTTCTTTGAAAAATTCGTTGTTTTCCTGCGGCAGATAGGCCCTCGTAATGGTGGTGCCCCATTCGAATTTCCCGCCCTCAACCGGTTGTTCGCCGTTGATGATTTCGAAGAAGGATGTCACAGCCAACGGATCCTTGCTCACCAGCGCGATCTTCTCCCCCTTGTTGATGCTGAATGATACCTTGTCGAAAAGCACCCTGCCATCAACAGATTTACGCAGGCCTTCCACATTCAGGATTTGGTTACCAACCTCGCGCAAAGGCTGGAAAATTATACCTGGGTATTTCCGGTTTGAAGGTTCGATTTGTTCGATGGTCAGTTTTTCCAGGGCTTTTTTCCGGGCAGTGGCCTGACGCGATTTTGAAGCGTTCGCACTGAATCGGGCGATGAAGTCTATCAGCGCCTGACGCTTATCTTCTACCTTCTTGTTCTTGTCGTTCAACTGACGGGCCATAAGCTGGGATGACTCATACCAGAACGTATAGTTACCGGAGAATACCTTGATCTTCTGTCGATCGACGTCCGCCACATGAGTGCACACAGCATCCAGAAAGTGACGGTCGTGACTCACCACGAGTACTATGTTTTCATATTCTGCCAGGAAATTTTCCAACCATCCGATGGTTTCAATATCCAGACCGTTGGTCGGTTCGTCCAGCAACAGGATATCAGGATTTCCGAAAAGCGCCTGTGCAAGTAATACCCGCACCTTCGAAGTCGATGGAATGTCCTTCATCAGGCTTCCATGGAATTGTTCAGACACTCCAAGGTCGCTCAGCAGACTGGCCGCATCGCTTTCTGCCGTGTAACCGCCCATCTCTCCGAATTCCGCTTCAAGCTCTCCGGCACGGATACCATCCTCTTCTGTAAAGTCTTCCAGTGCATATATCTTTTCGCGCTCGAGCATCACATCCCACATCTTGCGGTGTCCCTTCAATACGGTATTCAGGACCGTCATTTCGTCGAACTCGAACTGGTTCTGCCTCAGGACAGCCATCCTTTCTCCGGGCGTGATATCGATCGTACCCTTATTTGGTTCGATTTCGCCACTCAAGATTTTGAGGAAAGTACTCTTTCCTGCCCCATTGGCCCCAATGACACCATAGCAATTACCTTTTGTGAAACTGATGTTTACTTCATCAAAAAGCACACGTTTGCCATAGGCGAGGGTGATATTCCGGGCTGCTAACATGGTCGGACGGGATTTTGTAGGATGTATAATGAACTTGAAGACCGCAAAGGTAGCGAATTCCGACCTTCCGGAGGATGAAAGACAGGAGCCGGATTCGAAGGAAGTCCTTTTTTCACCTGATTGTCAACGCAGAAAGAAATATCCGGCCGACAGGGTGGCACAACGCTGACGAATGGGGTTCGAGGCATCGTTGGATAGATCAGGAATGCCATAAACATACCCACCCTTCAGGAACAGCCCGCTGGAAAAAACAAGCCCCGCCGATAATTCAGCCCCATAATCCATGCGATCATATCCACCCGGACCGGATCCGAATCTCACCGGTTCACTGCGTTCATCGGTTATGCCATTGATGGACACATTCGTTTTGATACGTCCCCCCACGGCCAGTGCCGCGTATGGCCCAAGTCCGAAGAAAATACTATGATCGCCGATTCCGGTGGCGAAACCAAACGGAATGCCAAGTTCGAGAAATCCCATCCGATTTGACAGATCAAACACGACTTTGGTCTGCTGGACGACTACTTCCGTCCTGGCGAGGAACCCTTTGTCTGCGAAGCGCAAATTGGGCATCAAACGTAATCCCGATTCACCCAGTGGCATGTCAGCATGAAGTCCAGCCGTGAATCCTATTTTCCGTTGTGCAGGGAGATTTAACTGAAGGGATTGATCTGATATATGAGCCTGGGGTGTGGATAGCAGCCCTCCCACGGAGGCGCCCAGTGATATCTGGCCAAATACAGGGAATACAGCAGATAAGGCGATCAGAACGATCGTCAAACGATGATACATATACGCTTCCTTTAGGGTACAACGCAAATGTAAGGGTTCCTTGGTAAGGGATGACCATGCCTATGCCAGATACGCAGTCAATGCGATGTTCCGAGATGTTTATTTCATTGAAATTCAAGAAATGAAGAGAAAGGCTACCGCGCCCCGAAGAGCAGACTTCCAATACGCACCAAGTTGCTTCCTTCTTCGATCGCCATGGCATAATCGCCGCTCATGCCCATGGAAAGCACAGAAAAATCAGGCTCCTGACTGAAATATTGTGTTTTCAGCCCATCAAACAAATTTTTCAACCCACGGAATTCAAGACGAACCCGCTCGGTATCATCACTGAATGAAGCCATGCCCATCAGCCCTCTTATCCTTATATTGGGCAATGTTTGTCCGCCATCTGTGGTTCGTAATAAATCATTCACCTCTTGAGCATCCATTCCGAATTTAGTTTCCTCGGATGCGATGTGTATTTGCAGAAGGCAATCTATCCTGCGGCCAGTCTTCCCGGCTTCGCGATCCACTGCTTCAAGCAATCGATGGCTATCGATCCCGTGGATCATGTGAACGAAAGGAGCGATGAAACGAACTTTGTTGCGTTGCAGGTGACCAATAAAATGCCAGCGGATATCGGCAGGGAGTTCAGCCTGCTTGCCTACAAGCTCCTGGACGTAGTTTTCCCCGAAATCCCGTTGCCCAAGGTCATAGAGCGTTTGAATGTCCGTTGAAGGCTTGGTTTTGGATACCGCGACGAGTGTTACATGCTGTGAGCCCAGCCTGGCTGATATTCTTTCATAAGCTCCGGTGTCGACCATGTACCACTGATTTTTAAGGCGCAATGATAAGGATAATGCGAATTAATTGA
>JBEEMB010000004.1:0-3224 GCA_041167815.1 Bacteroidota bacterium
GTCCCCGACTCTTGGAGAGTCCCCGACTCTTGGAGAGTGCCCAACTCTTGGAGAGTCCTCGACTCTTGGAGAGTCCTCGACTCTTGGAGAGTCCCCGACTCTTGGAGAGCTGACCACTTCCGGACTATCTAGATCGCAGAATCAGTAATCACTTTTGCTGATCCCGGGTATTCGGGCCAGTGATCGAGCCAGGTAACGCCTGAGGGATTGCGAGATACAATATGACATTCGTTGCCATTGATTATAACCAGATGGGTGACCGGAATTGCCAAATTATAGGACAGCACCTGCATCAGGACACCCTCGGTTAGCGGGACATCCATAGCCTTACATTCCACCATCAGCCAGGGTTGGTGGAAAGGGTCGTATAACAGGATGTCAAACTTTTTACGCAATTGGCCCAGTCTGATCTCCTTTTCCACCGCCATCATGCCCTGAGGATATCCACCGACAGTTGTCATCCAATGAATGACGTTCTGTCGAACCCATTCCTCCGGAGAGAGCCTGACCCATCGTCTTCTGATTTGATCAAATATTTCTGGCCTACCGCTGGAATGGGTTCGTGTTTTGAAATCCGGAGTTGGATAATCCATCCTGATCATGCCTGCAAAGTAATCAGTATTTTTATGTGCAGATTGTAAAACCAGTGATAAGCGCATGACCAACAAGGAGGATATCGTCAAAAACTGGCTCCCAAGATACACCGGGCAGCCGCTGGAAGCATTTGGACAATACATCCTGTTGACCAATTTCGGAAATTACGTGGATCTGTTCGCGGAATGGCATGGTGTTGAAGTCATAGGAAAGGGGAAACCCATGCAATGCGCTACGGCAGACGGCATATCCATCGTGAACTTTGGCATGGGTAGTCCGACGGCTGCTACGATCATGGACCTGCTCACCGCCATCGAACCGAAGGCCGTCCTGTTTCTCGGGAAATGCGGAGGACTCAAGAAAAGAAATAAGCTGGGAGATCTGATTCTACCCATCGCAGCCATCCGCGGAGAGGGTACGTCAAATGATTATTTTCCGCCGGAAGTGCCGGCACTACCGGCCTTCGCCTTGCAAAAAGCTATTTCCACCACGATCCGCGAGCACGAAGTCGACTATTGGACAGGCACTGTGTACACGACCAACCGTCGGGTATGGGAGCATGATGAGGAATTCAAAGCCTACCTTCAAAAAGTCAGGGCTTATGCCATCGACATGGAAACAGCCACGATTTTTTCCGTCGGATTCTTCAATAAGATACCCACCGGTGCCCTGTTGCTGGTGAGCGACCAGCCGATGATTCCTGATGGTGTGAAAACAGAGGAAAGTGATCGAAAAGTGACGGCTGAATTCGTGAAAACGCACCTTCGCATTGGCATCGAATCACTCAAACAACTCATCAATGATGGGGTAACCGTACGGCATCTTCGATTCTGATGAATGACGACCAAACACTGCTCCAGATTGATGGATTGAACCTTCAGTTCGACACCCCTGCGGGATCTGTAACCGCCCTGAAAGATATTTCACTGTCCATCAACCGGGGAGAAATCGTCGCCCTTGTGGGGGAATCCGGGTCAGGAAAATCAGTGACCGCGATGACCATCATGGGGTTGCTTCCCAAACGAATCGCCCGAATTTCCTCCGGACGGATGTTTTTACATGGAAATGACGGCACTTCCATAGATCTCCTCTCCTGTGCTGAAAAAACACAATCTTCCATACGGGGAAGTCGGATCTCCATGATTTTCCAGGAGCCGATGACATCCCTTAATCCTTTGATGACCTGTGGTGAGCAGGTGGCGGAAGGACTTCGGAAACACCTCAGGCTGAGTCGCCGTGAAGCCATGAACAGCACCCTGGCACTATTCGAAAAGGTCAGGCTTCCCGATCCATCCGGCATGTTATACCGATATCCCCATCAACTGAGTGGAGGCCAAAAGCAGCGGGTGATGATCGCCATGGCGATGGGCTGTCAACCGGATTTATTAATTGCCGATGAACCTACGACCGCTCTGGATGTAACGGTGCAGCGTACAATTTTATCACTGATCAGAGAGCTGCAGCAGGAAAGCGGGATGTCCGTCCTTTTCATCACGCACGACCTCGGTGTGGTTTCTGAGATCGCAGATCGGGTTACAGTCATGTACCGCGGAGAGATCGTGGAATCCGGCATCACAAAAGATGTACTCTCCCGCCCACAACATGCCTACACAAAGGCCTTATTGGCTTGTCGCCCTTCGCTTCATCAACCAGGCTCCCGGTTGCCGGTGGTGGCTGACTTCATACAAGCTGACCAGCCTGCCAAACCGGGCACTTCCAATAAGCATACGAGTTCATCTCCTATCCTTGCTAAAGGAAATACAGCAGACAGCCCCACTTTACTGAGGGTTGAAAATCTCAAGGTGCAATATCCCGGACGCAAGGGAAATGGGTCGACTTTTGCCGTTGACGGCGTAAACTTCGACATCAGGAAGGGCGATTTTTTGGGGTTGGTTGGGGAGTCGGGATGCGGTAAGACAACGTTGGGGAGAACCCTTCTAGGATTGGTAAACGCAACGGATGGCTGTGTCATGCACGAAGGTCGGGATCTGCTCAGGCTGAATGCCAGTGAATGGAGAACCATGCGACGGAGTTTTCAGATCATTTTCCAGGATCCATTCGGTTCACTGAATCCCCGGATGCGGATCGGGGAAGCCATTGCAGAACCTTTGAAAATCCATGATTCCGGCAAAACCATACAAGAAATAAAAGAGCATGTTGCCTATCTGCTGGAGAAAGTGGGCCTTCGCGAGGAACATTACAGCAGATATCCGCATGAGTTTTCCGGTGGACAACGGCAGAGAATCGGCATTGCCCGGGCACTGGCATTATCTCCAAAATTTTTGATTCTTGATGAATCTGTTTCCGCACTCGATGTGAGTGTGCAGGCCCAGATCCTTAATCTGTTACATGATTTACGGAGCGAATTCAATTTCACAGCCCTGTTCATCTCTCATGATCTGACGGTCGTTCGCCATATCTGCGACAGAATCATGGTCATGAAAAAGGGAAAGATTGTTGAGTGTGGTACAGCAGAACAGATTTACCAGAATCCACGGGCCGAGTACACCCGTGCGCTGATTGATTCCATTCCCGGCCGTCTGTCGATTCAGGAGAGCGGAATATAAAAAAATTATGAACTGCCGCCTTTTTTTATTAACTTTGCAGCCCAATTTTAGCCTGTTTGCAAC
>JBEEMB010000130.1:0-3977 GCA_041167815.1 Bacteroidota bacterium
CACATCCTTGCCTATGTGGCCCAACGGAATACGGGCACTGTCGCCATTTGAGTCACTGCCACAGCTGTCAATCACGCTGATAAAATCATTGCATCCAAGCTGTGCGCAAACAACTGCGTTCATCAGCGAATCATAGCCGGAAGACGCCAGAATGGTCTGCCCATATGGATGCTTTCGTCGTCCATCCGCACCATTAAGAAAAATATGGCCGATTTCCGATTGGTATATATCAATCAGGCTGCTGAAATCCAGGGGTTCAGAAACCATGCCGTATGGGAAAAAGTGCATGACAAGGTCGGGCCCGATACAAATGTTGGTGTTGAAATGAATATTCAATGAACCCTTTCCGGTATGTTTGATGCGTCCTTGAGGCTGTCTGTTACCGGCACGACTGTTCCTTATGAAGTCGTATGTATAGAATGGATAGTCAGGGGAGGGTCCGGTATCTGAAAGGGTCATCAAATGAATGATGGAGTTGGAAATGAAAAACCTGTCCCGACGATGAAGACTGAACAATGGAGCGGATGCATCTGAACTGGTTTTGAAAATGATCCCTCTTTCTTGTAGCATCCCCCCTGTGCCGAAGAACAGCGTAGCATCATTCATGCCTTCAGCGTCAAAAGGCTTGTTCCAAACTGCTTCAGCGAAAAATGCAGCACAAGCCTCGACGCGCTGGCCATGAAATAACTCAACCTGGGGGTGGTTACGCCTGATGCAGGCAGCCCAGCCATTGGAAGGCAATGATGAGAGTTGGCGGGCGGTGATTTGTAAATTCATGCGCGGTGGCTAAAGATAATCCCAGGTTAGAAGAATATCAATCCCCGCATTTTAATAGAGCCGTTCAAATAAAACTGAAACCCATGTGATCGGGCGGTTCGCACCCATCAAACCCTGACGCCGAAGATATATCCGACCAAACCGGATAATCCCATGGCGATCGTTCCCCAAATGACAATCCTCAACACAGCCTTGCCAACACTGGAGCCTCCGGTCTTCGCAGACACCGTGCCAAGGATGATGAGCGAAAGGATCGTGAATCCATATAACATATATTCCATATATCGAACCGGTGCAAGGATCGTCACCAAAAGCGGCAGTACCCCTCCGGCGAGGAATGCGGCACCACTGGCGAAAGCCGCCTGGATGGGATTCGCCTGACTCATCTCATTGATCCCCAGCTCATCTCTGATATGCGCACCGAGCGCATCGGCTGCCGTCAATTCCCGTGCGACCTGCAAAGCGGTATCTTTCCTCAATCCCCTTCGCTCGTATATCTGGGCAAGGATCTGCATTTCCTCTTCAGGCATCTCCTCCAGCTCCTGCTTTTCGCGCGCGATATCGGCCTTTTCGATGTCGGTCTGAGAACTCACAGACACATATTCACCCGCTGCCATCGACAAGGCACCGGCTACCAACCCTGCCACCGTCGCCAGCAGGATCGGATCACGCGTCGTGCCTGCAGATGCCACACCGATGGCCAGACTGGAAATGGAAATGATGCCGTCATTGGCGCCAAGCACCGCCGCCCTCAGCCAATTGCTCCGATGGATGAAATGGCTGTCGAGGTAGTTGTCGATGGTGAGTTTGCTTTGGGTCATAAAGGTGAGATTGAGCAGTCGTCCGCTTTTTCTAAGTTCCGATAAAAAGACCGTCTCACGTTTTCTTTTTTGCCGGTATCCCCGGATTTTGCCCAATACCGGTGATCGCTGATTCAACGATTCAACATGGACGAACGTTATCTTTATCACTCATTCAACCATCAAAAAGTCCAACCTTCGTCATGTCGATTTCCGCTCCATCATATATCTACAATCCGGCCATCATCATCCTGGCTGCCGGGCAGAGCAGTCGCCTTGGCAGACCCAAACAACTGCTCGAATTCGACGGTGAAACGCTGCTGTCTAAAACGGTGAATGCCGCGCTTGGCATCCAGGATATCCCGGTGGTCGTAGTGGTTGGTGCCCATGCAGACCGGCTCACGGCCCTGTCCGATGATCCCCGCCTGACCGTCGTTCACAACCCCGACTGGCCGGAAGGAATGGCCTCATCCGTACGTTGCGGACTAACGGCAACGACCAACCGATTTCCGAAAACCGATGGTGTGGTCATCACCGTGTGCGACCAACCCAAATTAGACACACATACACTTAATAGCCTGATCGCATTGCAGCAGCGTTCCGGACAGCCAGCCGCTGCAGCATCCTATGCCGGCAGGCTTGGAACGCCGGCCATCTTCCATGCCTCACTGTTTCCTGAACTCATGAAACTTGCCGGTGACCGAGGTGCTCGTCAGTTGCTGAAGGAACTGGGTTCCGCCGTCGCCGTCCTCGCTTTTGAAGATGGAGCCCTGGACATAGATACCGAAGAGGATTATCATCGTTTGATCTCAGGTACCGGTAATGTCAAGGAATAATTGAAATCGAACCCGTTGACTTTCATTGATATACATACGCATAAGCATAATGCTGAAGTAGGATTGATCTCCATTCAAAACCTCTTGGCCGATTTCGATCAAATCCCGGAGGAAGGTTGGTATTCCATCGGATTGCATCCCTGGCACCTGCAGCCGGATCAGGCTCAAGCCCTTCCCGACAGTTTGTTACGTGCCGCCGCTGCGCGAAATGTCCTTGCTATAGGCGAATGCGGACTGGACACAGTTTGTGATTCATCCATGGAATTGCAGCGGACCGTGTTTGTCAGACAAATTGCATTGGCCAACGAAGTTCGGAAACCATTGATCATTCACTGTGTCCGGGCCTTTGATGAGGTTTTAACGATCCTTCGAAAACATCGGGTATCCGTGCCCGTCGTCTTCCACGGATTCCGAAAGGCTGATCGTCTGGCAGCGAAGATCCTTGATGCCGGACATTACTTATCCTTCGGCAGGCATTTGTTAACGCCGTCGGTGGCGGAAGTTTTCAGGAAACTGCCGGCAGACCGCGTATTTTTGGAGACGGATGATACGGATATTCCTATTGCTGATATCTACGAGGCAGCAGCGACCATCCGTGGAGTGGATATCCCAAAAATGAGCAACGATATTTGCATGCTTTTCAAACTGATATTTGGACCCGTTACAGATCAGATATGAATGATATTTCCTGGCTTTCCCGTACTTCATTATTGATTGGAGAAGAAGCATTGCGGGCACTTACCCGCAAACACGTCATGGTCGTGGGCATGGGTGGCGTCGGATCCTTCGCAGCCGAATTCATCGCCCGCAGCGGAGTGGGAGAGATGACCATCATCGATGGCGACGTCGTGGATCCCACCAATCGAAACCGTCAGTTGCCTGCCCTCTCCACCAACCATGGTGAACCCAAAGTGCAGATCATGGCCGATCGACTGAAAGCCATCAATCCAGAGCTCAAACTCAATGTCATTCAGTCTTTCGTCAATCCGGAAATGGTACGCGAACAATTGGAACGCAAGCCGGATTTTTTGATCGACGCCATTGACAGCCTCACCCCGAAACTGACATTCATCAAACTGGCCTACGAAGCCCGCATCCCGATGGTCAGCAGCATGGGTGCCGGTGCAAAACTCGATCCCACAAAGCTCTCGGTAGTGGACATATCTAAAACATACAACTGCCCCTTCGCCCAGCAGGTACGCAAAACCCTGCGCCGTCAGGGTATCCGAAAAGGCGTGAAGGTTGTGTTCAGTCCGGAGGAGCCCATCAAAGAAAGCCTGATGTTGACCGATGGAAGTAATTACAAGCGCTCCGCCTATGGCACGATTTCCTACATGCCGGCCACCTTCGGCGCAGTGACGGCTTCCGTCGCCATCCGGTATCTGATGGAGCATCCTTGATTTTACTGCGGTAATGCAGAACAGCCAGATCCTTCGGAGGCCTCAGGATGAACAATGATGGGGTGGTTGACATGGCATAGGCATCGGGTAATGCAAGCCAGAAGCGTCGCTCGGTAATACTCGGGTATGACAGCCCCCCACTTTTTCTGTCATCCTGAGGTCTC
>JBEEMB010000189.1:0-3386 GCA_041167815.1 Bacteroidota bacterium
TTTAATGATTTGGTCAGATCCCAACGTAGATTGTACACCCGATCCATCACGAAATACTTGTCATAAGTCTCCGGAATCTTGTAAGGGCCACCTCCCACATTCCGGGGACGAATCGCCCCAAATTGACGTCGGGCATCCACCCGTGCGCCCAGTAAATTTGGCATGGGATTGAAACTCGCCGCCCGCACAAAATCCAGCAACTTGGTCTTCGCCTTCAACTTATTCTTGAATGGCTCTATATACTTAGGCTGGGTAGTGAAATTATATCCGATACCGCCAAGCTGACGAGTAACCTCGTTCAATTCAATCAGTGGATTTTGCTGTCGGGTACTGGTGTAGGAATAACTGAAATCAAAATTTGAAATGCTCCATGGATGGATTTTCTTCTCTCCGACAGGTACCACGCGCACATTCGTGAAATTGAATGTCCGGATACTGGTAAGATCGATCGACTCGTCTCGGATGGAATCCCGCCGCGAACCAAAGGTTTTCATCTTGTCACGCAAGATCACATCCTTGTCGTACGGATCGTATTGAGGCGTACTGGAAACCTGGGAGATATTTGCAAAGAAGGGCAGTTGCAAACCGATCCGCTTGGGCAATAACTTACCCAATTGTAGATTGGCGGAGATGTCGAACTGTGTGAAATCATCGCGGTAACGCTCCATGACACGCTGTTCCAGTTGCCCAAAACCCTGAGTATGAATATTTCCCGACATTGACACAGTACCCAGATCCGACAACTGCATGTTCACCTGGGCCACGGCTGCCCAACCGCCTTTTTCGTCAATGCCAGAAAGCCTCAACTCATTGATCCATAATTCGGCACAAATGGGCCGACCACCGCTGGCATCCCTCGGGTTTTCTACCCCAACCAATAAACCGCGCACCTCGCCAAGGTTAGGGTTACCCATGATGGAGTACACCTTCCCGTCGATCGTCTTCCGATACATCAGGTTCGGATTGTTGGAACTGACATTACGCTCGGTTTTCAACTTGACCAGATCCACCAAATTGATATTCAACTCATTATCCTCCGGCCAGATATCCTTCGCGTCATAGCTTCCAAACGGCGTGAGTTTCAAAGGATACCTGATCTCATAAAAATTGTTGATAAAGTCATTTCCGATGCGAATCACAGCATACGCATCCTTGTCACGGAGGGGTGCCTGTCCTTTTAAACTCTCCGCATGAATGAACATCGACAATTTGCTGTACTGCCGAATATCCAGGTTCAGATTTTTGAATACCCCGCGAGCCTCACCTTCAGGCAGTTGACAAACCGTCATACTCAACGACTGCTCGTTTTGCAGAATATTGATACCACCATTACTAAGGGCCTGCACCCGTTCGATACCCGGCGGTATGCGGTAGGGGATTGGATCTCGCTTGTCATTCTCCTCGATATTGACGGCAGATACGTTGAATGACACCGCCCCTGCCAGATCCACATTCCTGTACTGACCTGCAGTATCAAACGCATAGGTGAATCGACGCCAGTTGTTGCGCACCAGCTCCATCTTGGCAAACCGCAGCACCGTCGAATCATCAAATTCATTCAGGAACATCCGAATAAATCGAACTGATTTAAAATCCGGAATCTCCCCTATTTTTCGCTCATATTGTGCAACAGGTATCCTGAACTGGTACCAAAGCTGGTCCTGACGGGTTCCATCTGCAAGCTGGACATTCACCACCTTGCGGTCTGAGATAAAATTCTGCCCTACCTGCATGGCCGGATGTCCGGGCGGACGGATATCAACCCTGTATTGAAAATATTCTTCCGCTTCATTGAGTGTATTATCGCGATTCAGATCCTCGCCGTCGGGATACATGGTGAAAGCCGATGCGAAATTAGACCCCGCCGTAGCCACCGGAGAATTACCCTGTGGACTATTGAATTGCTTATATCTCCCAAGGATGCCGGTTGATTGCTGATCATATAAAGCATCGCGGTAATAACGGAAATTGTCAGACGAAGGATCTGACTGAGCATCCTGATAGGCCTTGGATCCGGCGCCGAACCGATTCCGGACATCCGAGAGATATGAGGACCGAACCCGCTGCTCCGCCGTGTCCGCCATGCCGTCGAAACCAACATCCTGATAAGGTCTGTCCGCTGGATCATTGCTGAAAGCCTGTGTGATCTGGATCGGATTCAAGGGTGTGACCCCCCAATTGGAGGTCGTGGTGGTTGAAGGGATGGATGGTGTCGCCAAGCCGTTTTCATAAAAACGACGAGAGTCTCGGAGTACATCCTCAGAAATATTTCCAAGGTTGAAATACAGGGATCCACCATTGGGGTTTGTGCCCTTTATGAACGGATCCAGGATCCAGCATTCTATGAACTCTATATTGGCGGTCTCAAAATCTGTTTGATCAATGGCCCGCATGATCCCGCCCCAACGTTTGCGTGGGTTCAGCAAACGCCCATTTGCATCGATGTCCGTTGCGTCATAATTGTAAGGCCCCTTTTCCTTTGGATAATAGGCCAGGTCAAAGGTGACCAACTGATTCTGTCCGAAATCAGGCGTGCGTTGAGGAAATATCTCCTGTTGCGATACACTGCGCACCCTGGGATCGGAAAGTTCGATCGGATTTCCACGGACCGGATTATTGGGATTGCTCTTTTCCTGCAATATCGGCTCAATATTGTACCAGGCCAGCTTTGCCCGATTTTTACCATAGCCAACATCATCGAACAGTTCAGCCTCAGGGAATAACAAATTACCACTTCGGTCCCGGGCACCTCTGGGGGTGGAGGCAAGCGTCCAACTCACCAACGGAAACCTCAGATCTATGCTCGCCTTAGTGCCTTCAAAATCATCCACGTAGATCAATCCCGCCGATCCCTTACCGATCTGGGGGGCATGCCCCGGGATCATGCGGGCGGCTTCCGCCATGGCTGAAATGGTCGTTGGGCCTGAAGGCTTGTAATTCGGCAGGTGTCCCAGCCATTTGTTCACCCTGGGCAACTCACTGTTGTAGTTCAGGTCCAGCCCCATCATGGTATTTCGGATAGGGTCGTTGCCAATCTCCATCTTCGTAAAGAAGGGCCGTTCACTGAGTCGAACCATGGTGCCCCCCATCGAGAACTTCTTACTGAACAGATAATCCCACCGCGCACCCAGATATGTGCGTTGCTGAACCCCGAAAGTCGCATTGTTCTCAAATTGGACATTGACGGGCACGCCCGACTTGGCGATGGCATCATTGATGACACGTACCGTACCAGATACATAATCAACGGTGTAATCTACATTCTCCTGAAGCGTACGCCCCCCGGCTGTCACCGTCACGGATCCGGGTGGAACATTGAAGGCATTTAGGGAGATCTCTCCGGAAGATCCGGTGGATTTGGACGTCCCCTTCATCACATACCGGTT
>JBEEMB010000054.1:0-8450 GCA_041167815.1 Bacteroidota bacterium
AGTTTTCCGGCCATCCAGCACATGGCAGGGTGGAAGCCACCCCCTGATCCGGCGTCAGAATAATTGAACGGGCGGCCTGAAGGGCCGGTCATATGTGCCATAAAGCCCGTACTCCGCAGGAAGCCGGGCAAGGACGACAGTCCGAAATCAGTACCGAAAGAAGTCTCCATCGCACTCAGAAACATGACATTAAAGCTGGTGCCGTAGCCCCAGTAGCCGTATCCTTCCGGATAGATGCCGTCCGGGCCATAATCTTTCATCGGCAGTCGGATAGAAGTGATGGCCCGGTTGATGATGCGTACGGCCAGTTCCGGGTTTTCCTCTCTCACCGCCAGGGCGCCAAATGTCATGCCGGCATTGCAGACCTGATTCCAGTTATGCTCCGCGGTCAGCCAGGAATTATACCGCTTCTCCAGGGATGGCTCCAGTCCTTTCCGGATGATGGCTTCACGGATAGCTTTTCTGGAGGTTTCAGACAACTGTCCGTACAGCCAGTCATATCCGATGGCCATAGCCATGGTCATTTCTGCCACGTCCAGAAAATGGGATGGATTCCAGTCGCTGAATGCCGCAATCGTCAGCATCTCACGTTCCGCCCGATCGAGGTATTTCCTTTCCCCGGTCATTCTATATGCATACGACAACTGGAAGATCCTTCGGATGGCTTCCCTTGATTTATCCAGCAGTCTCCTGCCGATCTGGATGCGCTGCAGCACAGGCAGATCGATGATCCGGTTTGATTCTTTCAGGATGGCATCATGCAGGGCTGTCCAGGTTTTATCTCCCTGGATCGATGCTTTCAATACTTTTTCCTGACCCGCCTTCAGCATGATGCGCGGATGTTCTCCGAACGACGTGTTCAGGTCGATGGAGTCCTTCACGATGTGGCGCTTTTCCAAAACCGATACCGCTGTGTGGTCGATCGGTGTCGACGGCTTGGCTGAAAGATCCGGTGATTGTAGCGTAGACAATGAGATCAGGCAGATGCCTGACAGCAGGCGACTTGTTGCTTTCATGTGGCGATAATTGTTGCGCGTTCCTTCATGTATGGCAGAACGCAGGTGGATGAAGGGTTGCAGTTTATATTATTTTGAACCGTAGGCTTTTCCGTTGAAAGGCTTGACGCCAACCTTTTTTTCCCAGGCCATGTATTCATCGAGCAAGGCTTTAGTACGATCGGGCTGTTTTGCGGCGAGGTCTTTCAATTCGACGGGGTCCGCCTGCATGTCGTACAACTGCCATGATGCGTCATCATGGTCGCGTACGAGTTTCCATTTGCCTTTGCGGATGGCTTTGTTGCCTTCGTGTTCCCAGCAGTAAGTACGATCCGGAAGGGGGGCATTTCCCCAGAGATAGCTCAGACTTTGGCCCGGCAGCGTCGCATCCGGGGTGCCGGCGAGTGCCAAGGCGGTGGGCATCAGGTCAATGACATGGCCCACACCCTCTGCGAAGCCCTTGCGCGGCTTGATACCGGCCGGCCAGTGCACGATGAAGGGGGTGTTGATGCCGCCCTCATGCATATAGTGTTTGTACATTTTGAAAGGCGTATTCGATACATTCGCCCAGGCTTCTTCCAGCGCGGCGTAAGATCCTCTTTCTCCGACTTTTTTAGATGGATCGTGGCGGTTCTGCGTATTCACCGTTTCAGCGCATCCACCGTTGTCGGACAGGAAAACGATGAGGGTGTTTTCATATTGACGATTGGCTTTGAGGGCTTTGATCAGTTTACCGATGTTCTGATCCATCCGGTCGGTCATGGCCGCATATACGGCCATTTTTCTGACCCATTGATCTTTATCAGCCTGATCTTTCCAGTCAGGGATGCCCCTGGTACGTGCGGTCAGCTGATAGCGTGCATCGATATATCCTGCTCTTTTCATCCCCTCGTATCGCTGCCGGCGGATGCTGTCCCAGCCGGCGGCGTAGCGCTTCTCATATTTCGCAATGTCAGATTCCAGGGCATGGAGCGGGAAATGTGGCGCGGTATATGCCAGATAAAGAAAGAAGGGATCATTTTTTCGCTTCGTTGTGTGCTCCTTTAAAAATCCGATGGCCTGATCGGTGAAAGCATCCGTGGCATAATATCCTTCCTGCGGAATGTTGTAGATATCATCATCCAGGGCATAGAACCGTTTATCCTTTTCCGCCGGGGTGATCTCGTAGAAGCTTGAAGCACCGGAGATCAATCCAAAATAGCGGTCGAATCCGCGTTGGCGGGGCCAGTGTTCACGTCGTTCGCCGACATGCCATTTCCCGGACATATAGGTTGCGTAACCGGCTTTGCGTAAAGATTCAGCGATCGTGGCCTTTGAAGGATCGAGGAAACCCTGATAAGGCCCCGGCTCATATTTGGCGTTCGCCAGTGTCACCATATGTCCAACGCCTACCGCATGAGGATATTGACCGGTGAGGAGGGAGGCGCGTGTCGGGCAACAACGGGCATTATTATAGAATGTACGCAGTTTCATGCCTCCGGCAGCGAGCTTGTCGAGATTTGGTGTTTTCACCTCACCGCCATAGCAGCCGATGTCCGAATACCCCAGGTCATCCGCCATGATGTAGATGATGTTGGGGCGGGTTGGGGGCATTGCCGGCGGTTGCAATGAGGTCGTTGAAAGCATCAGCAGCGATCCGCCCGCGGCGACCATCATGCTTCTCCATTTTCCTGAATACTGATCCATGCCTAAGTGGTTTGTCTTTTTCCGTTTGATGACGGAATTTAATCAATCTTTCGCGATGTTGAGGATAACATGCATCAGGACATTCAGTATTACCCTGGTGACGGGCGGCCATGCTTTCCGTAATGATCGCCAACGGCTTACATACTCAATTGCCTTGCATTTTCGTTATATTTGGACGTGGTCTGACCACGCTTACCTCCTAATTGATGCGGATGCCACTATTTCAGGGACTTCTGAGGCCGCTTAACAGCCCTGTGTCTGAGTCAATATCTGACTTTTCTCGATATAGCCCCTGTCTGTATCGAAGGATCTCTTTTTTATCGGATATCTGCCGGAGTCGTATCAGATGCTTCCTCAATCTTCAACATATTGCCTGACAATACGCCCATAGAAAGACCGGCGAACTTCACGCTTCCGGGCATGCGTCCTTACGGGGAGGATGCGGCAGGGCATTTTCATGGGCGGAGCCGTCAGGTGGAGGATTTATTGAGCATTGTACAGTCTTCCAGGTTCATTGGACTGGCCGGCCCCGAAGCTTCGGGAAAGACATCCCTGGTGATGGCAGGCCTGTTGCCCGTGTTGCGGGCCGGATTCAGGGGATTGGCAGGGGAGGCCTGGCGTATTTGCCATTGCACACCCGGCATCACGCCGATAGAAAACCTGACTTTCGCGTTGGCCGGAGCCGCCGCAGAAGGGTCAGATGACCGGACTTCTCTGGAACGTCAGCATGAGTTCACGGCGTTGTTGCAGGCGGATCACTCCGGTCTGCAACGCATCACCGACCGCATCGGCCTGCGTCCGGGGGAGAACCTGCTGATCATCATCGACCGGTTGGAGGAGCTTTTCGAGTTGGCGCATAAGCATCTTCTCGGTGTCTCTGGTGCCGTGGAAACCGACCTGCTGATGGGTAATATCGCCCGGATGCTGAGTACTCCCGGACTGCCGGTCTATCTCATGGTGCTTATCGAGTCGGATCATATCCCCTCGCTCTATAATTTCAGAAATCTGCACGCCCATCTTAGCGGTGGCCTGTATACGCTTCCGTTGTTCCGACAGGATGATCTGAATACGATCATTTCCCGTGGATTGTCGAACACCCATATTCAACCCACTCCCGATGCGGTGGACCAGATCCGGATGGCATTCGGTCAGGATCTGCGCAATCTTTATGCGCTGCAATTGTATCTGGCCGGGATCATTGACCGTTTCGGGCCGGAAGCTACTGCCGAAAAGCCGAAAAGACTTGAAGTTGCTGACCTGGAGTTGGTGCCATCGATGGAGAACATCATTCCGAGAAAGATCGATGCATTTCATGATGCGCTGCCGAAGGATGAGCAACATATCATGCGCCAGGTCTTCAGTCATATTGTGCAGTCCGGCGAAGGGCATGCCATGAAGAAACCGCAGACAGTCAGGGAGATTGCTGATCGAAGGGCGCTGGACAAGCAGGCGTTATCCTCTTTTTTGCGCAAATTTGACCTTGAGCTGCCTGGAATTCTGTCGTTGACGGTGCCGTATGACCGGCAGTTGCTGCATTTCAGGGAACAAAGTATGCCGGATAGCGGGGTGGTTACACTTTCCGCAACACATCCGGTGCGGTTTTGGAAAAGATTGCAGGAATGGGTGGTGATGGAGCGGGAGGCGGAAACCCTATACCGCCGACTTTCAGATGCCGCCCGTTTGCACACCGCAGGGCAATCAGGGTACCTCCGTCCCCCGGATCTTGATGTCTACCTGCAATGGTGGGATACCTTCAAGCCCCAACCATCATGGGCGGCTCAATTCAATACGCAATACAGACCAACGGAGGCCTATCTCAGGGAGAGCCATCAAAAACATATCGAAGAGACGGAACGCCGGGAACGCGAACGAAAAGAGGAATTGAAGCAAGCCCGCAAACGGGTGCTGATAGGTATTGTGGTGGCCATCATCAGTGTGATGCTTGCCGGCTGGGCATGGAAGGAGAGTATCGTGGCAGATAAGGAAAGGGAAAAAGCTTCGGAAAAAGAGTTGATCGCCAAGCTTGCACTTGATCAGGCAAAGAAAGAAAAGCGCATTGCAGACGATGCGAAAGAAGATGCGGAGGAGAAAGGGGAGGAGGCCAGGCTTGCAAGGGATAGTGCGATGGAGGCAAAATTAGAGGCGGATACCGCAAAACAGGAGGCACTTGCAAACTTGGGTAGGGCAAACGATGCGGAGACCAAAGCCAGAAGAAAGGGTGAAGAGGCATTAGACAGTGCGAAAGCGGCTCAAATTCAGCGTCAAAAGGCTTTCAATTTAGCCAGGCAGCAGGATTCTCTCCGGCGGATCGCCAGCCGTAATGCCGATTTCGAATCTGCCGGGAAGCAGATTCTTTCTCTCTTTAACAAGGCAACCACCGGCAAATTCGAATCTGCAGAAAAACGCATCAACTTCATCAGGGATGTTTCCGCCGCTTATGTGGCGTACGACAGCAGCTCACGGAATAAATTTGAGGGCAAGGTTATGCCCGACAGGTATCTTTTTGATATCCTTTCGATTGCAAACCGGCAGATCAAGGAAGATCTGAGTGGAAAAAATACGGTTCGTCAGGTGCTGGCGGATATCAAAATAGCAGGTCTTAGGGACATTGCCATATTCAGGCGCGACCGAATCGCTGCGGTTGGAGACCAGCCGGCTCCGGTGATTTTCGATCGGGTGGATGGGAAATCGCGTATTGTGAAAATCCAGGGGAATGATGCCCGACTGCGTGCTTCGGCATTCATCGACCGCGACAGTCTGGTGTTCATTAATGTCCGCGGAGAGTTATTCCTGACGGATCTCAAAAAAGATAAGACCATACTACTTGGAAAATCGGCGCAGCCCGCCAACGTAATCGGTGGGTTGGTGGTGGCCGGACCGGAGATACTCACCATTATCGACGGCAGATTGTTCGCTTTTGCCAGACGAGGTGGATCCGTCGCCCCTGCCCGATTGCTTAACGTGCCCCAGTCGATCACATTTTTCGAATCATCTGAAGGGATCTCCGTTCTTGCGGCCGGAGGTATTTATTTCGCATCTGCAGGCTCGGTCAATTTCCGTCCGCTGAACATGAGTGGCTTGCTACCAAAAGCTTCGGCATTGTCGCTGCAGGGCGATCGGCTTTTTGTGGGAAATGAAACCGGACAAATCATGGCGTATCGTCGGAACGGACCTGCACAGCCCTTTGCCCCGGATTGGGATATTCCCATAGCTGCACATCAGACCAAGGTGACGGCCATTCGTTTTGATCCGCAAACAGAAAGACTGTTCACCGCCAGTTTGGACAGGACGGCGGGGATCTATGATTTGACGTTAAAAATCAAGGATCTGGTCAGCGGTGACTATCATGTTAAGCTACAGGGGTTCAAAAAGTGGATCTGGGATTTTGAACTCGTTCCGGGAAAGCCTTCTTCCACTTTGTATTCCGTGGATGAGCAGGGTGAGTTGACCGCATGGATTACCATGGCATCAGAAATGCATACTCAGATCGAACAATTCCTCAAAACAACCGGCAACTGATGATCAAGTGCTTTTCATACCGAACCGGGCTCTTGTCTACCATGCTCCTTATGGTCGTTACCCTGGTGCCCTTTTTGACTGCGGGAGCACAGAGCAATTGTGAAGCGGCATACAGCAATGCCAAAAAGGAGTATGCCATTGGTAATTTCGCAGCCGTTCGGACATTGTTAGCGGACTGTGAATCACAGCAAGCCAAAGGTAATGTCACAGAAATCAACCTGATCAGGGAACTATTGGCACTCACGGCAATCGCGGAGGACTCATTGGAGCGGGCACGCGAATACATCAAAGACATCCTTCAGGTAGATCAGGTGTTCATTCAGAATATCGAATTGAAGAATGTCGTTTTCGGAGAATTACTAACCGAACTCAGAGAAGAAATGCTCAGCGGAAGTGTGAGTTCGGTATCCAAGAAGCCAGAGCGACTGCAACTCGCACCGGCCAACGTCAGACTGATTACCCGTCAGGATATCATCGACCGGGGATATCTGGATATTGTGGATCTGCTTTCCGATCTCCCCGGTTTTCATGTCAGCCGTATCTTCGGCCAAGCCCACTCGAACATTTACCAGCTCGGTTATCGACAGGATAACACAGAACGCACGTTGCTGATGGTGGACGGGATCGAGCAGAATGACATATGGTCAAGCTGGGCCTATTTTTCCCGGCAATACCCACTTTCAAACATCAAGGCCGTGGAAGTCATCTATGGACCGGCTTCCGCCATGTACGGCCCACGGGCATTCGTGGGGACAGTGAACATCATCACGCTGGATCCCAAGGAACTAGGGAAAGACAAGCTCCTGCATGGAGAGAAACTCGATCAGACCCGTCGCAAAGACAACTATCAACGGGTACAACTGACCGGGCATGTGCAGGGCGGCGCTTTTCAAACACGGGTTGGGGATTTGACCCTGCAATTGCGTGGTAAAAGCGATAATGTCAAGAAATCCAAATTCTCGATGCAGATGACCGGTAGGGTCTTTCTGAGTCAGGAGCATGACATGTCGGGAGAAGAGTTTTTTAATTACGATTCATCCGATATCAATCACTTCGATTATCGATATGTTCCGAGTCTGAATCCTCGTCCCATATCAGGTGTCCTAACACTGGAAAATTATCTGAATACCTTCAATTTACCTGTGTCACATGCCTATTATAAACCGGTGTATGATGCATCAGGGAGACTGAAACAATTGGTGCTTACCGATTCTGGCATGGCGAGGGCCAGATCTTTGGACAGGCAGGCTTACGCCAGGAGTGTCAATGGTGCGCCACTGAGCGCAGCCAATATAACAGAGAATTATTTTTTCAGTACGAAGATCAAGATAGAAGATGTGCAAATCGGGATGAGCTTATGGAAAATGAAAGAAGGTTATGGCTTTTATCAGGATATTAACGATGCAGGGGCCAAAAACGGATCGGTCTGGGCGCCGATCAATGCGACCTTCTACGTAAAGTTTGAGAAGAAATTCTTCAACAATCTTTCTCTGACGAATTTGACTAATTTCAGTATCCATCGGTTGGGGAAAGAAACAAACCGGGTGAATTTTATTTCTTTCGGCGATCCACAAACACCTTTGCATCTGGCGCACCTGCTGCGGCCGGATTCGATGATGCCTTCCATGAAGGGGCTTCAGATCTCCAATCAAGCCGCGGGCGCGGCAAATCAGGTGGTGGTCAATTATAACAACGTACGCCCAGGTTGGCGCAATACCTTCTATTATTACGAGGCACAGCAGGTGCGTAACGAAACAAGACTCTTTTATGATGTCAAACGGTTCAACCTGTTGGCCGGGATTGACCTCCGTGGAACCCAGACCCAGGGGGATTACATGGTGTATCAGGATTTTGACACGGACCATTCAGATCCTGCTTCGTACGAGAAAAAATTAGACCGGAATGCCCTGGCTCGTGAATTAGGTGTGCCCCAGTCGGCCGTGCCTGGTGGAAACATGTTTTCCATACTGGATGTGGGCCTTTATGGATTGGCCAGTTATCATTTTTCAGATCATTTCATCGCCAGTTTTGGAACACGCGCGGATGCAAATTTGATCCGTTCATCAGACCTGACTTTCATTGCCACCCCTCGTCTGGCAATGGTGTATCATCGCGACAGGTTCTCTGTCAAATTGACCAGCTCATCAGGATATCAGGGCATCTCTCAGTATCAACGGTACGCTTCCGGTTTTGGTCGAACAATCAATGAGGAAATCAAACCTGAAGTCGTTAATTATATCGACCTGACTT
>JBEEMB010000132.1:0-2831 GCA_041167815.1 Bacteroidota bacterium
GGACATGCTCATCGATGGCCGCCCAGGAGAGCTTGCGCTTCTTGATCGCTTTTCGGATACTCGCCACCGCCTTCGGGATATCTCCCGGAAGGCATAGCATGTCATTGCCGGCGATGAGGGCCTCCACGGATGCCTGCCCGTCGGGATAATACTTGGTCACCCCTTTCATTTCCAAGGCATCCGTGAATGTAAGTCCCTGAAAACCGAGTTCCTCACGCAACAGACCCGTAACGTTTCGCGCTGAAATGGATGTAGGCTTGTTGGCCGTGTTGTCAATCGCCGGAATGGACAGATGCGCCACCATCACACTGCCGACACCGCCGCGGATCAATTCGCGGAATGGATAGAGCTCCAGGGAGTCCAATGCTGCACGGTCTTTGTTGATGACCGGCAAGTCATAGTGAGAATCCACGCTCACGTCGCCATGCCCGGGGAAATGCTTGGCGGATGCCATCACGCCCACATCCTGCATGCCCTTCATATACTGAAGTCCATACTGAGCGACAATCTCCTTGTTCTGGCCAAAAGACCTGTCGTTGATCACCGGATTCGCCGGGTTATTGTTGACATCCACAACAGGTGCGTAATTGACATGGATACCCATACGCTTACACTGCTCACCTACCCATCGTCCGTAGCGATAGATCAGATCCGGATCCCGGACAGCACCCAGCATCATCTGACGCGGGAGCCCTGCCACACTGTCGAAGCGCATGCCTACACCGTTTTCACCGTCGATGGTCATGAGGATGGGCGTACGGGCGATGGATTGAAAAAAATTGACCAGGGAGGCCTGCTTCACCGGTGCGCCCTGGAAAAGACAGATGGATCCGATATTGTACTGCCTTACAGCGGCTTCGACCGCGGAATCGAGGAATATGACCTGACGGGCGGCATTGATCGACGAGAGCCGGACGACCATCAGCTGGCCTATCTTCTCGTCAGGCGAGAGGGTTCGAAAAACACTGTCCACCCACTGATCCTGCGGAAGGCGGCTGCTGAACTGCGCACGGACGGAGGTACTCATACAGAGCAAAAGGAGAAGGCGGAAGCAATTACGCATCATGGCGGCTTTCAGTTAAATCGATGTAAATTTGCAGGCTGCGCTAAAAATAAGAAGAATTGAGCGACCTGATACAACTGCTGCCCGACAACATAGCGAACCAGATCGCCGCCGGCGAGGTCATACAACGCCCTGCAAGTGCCGTGAAGGAGTTGCTGGAGAATGCGGTGGATGCCGGCGCGACCCATATCCGACTCGTTATCAACGATGCCGGGAAGTCGCTCGTACAGGTCATAGACAACGGCAAGGGTATGAGCCCGACCGACGCAAGGATGTCGTTCGAACGGCACGCTACCTCCAAAATCCGGTCGATCGACGATTTGTTTGCCATTCGTACCATGGGTTTTCGCGGAGAAGCACTGGCCTCCATCGCAGCCGTGGCGCAGGTGGAACTGCGCACCCGCAGAGAAGCAGACACCCTCGGTACATTCATAGAAATAGAAAACAGCCGTGTCCGTCGACAAGAAGCCTGTGCTGCCGTTCCGGGTACCAGCATCGCCATGAAGAATCTTTTCTTCAACGTACCCGCACGCAGGAATTTCCTCAAGTCCAACGCCGCAGAGATGAAACACATCGTGGATGAATTCATCCACGTATCCCTGGCCTTTCCGGAAATCGCCTTCGAGCTGAATGCAAATGGTCAGGAACTCTTCATGCTGCAAAAGGGCAACCTCAAGCAACGCATCGTTCAACTCTTCGGCAACGGACATGCCGCAAAGCTCGTGCAGGTAGGAGAACATACCGACTACCTTGATATCAAAGGATTTGTGGGTAAACCAGAAGCCGCCCGAAAATCCCGCGGAGAACAGTATTTTTTTGTGAATGGCCGGTACATCCGCAGTGCCTATCTCAACCACGCTGTGATGAGCGCGTTCCAGGGACTGATACCGGAGCAGACATTCCCACTCTACGTGCTTTTCATCGATCTCGACCCTGCGCAGATCGATATCAATGTGCATCCGACCAAACAGGAGATCAAATTTGAAGACGAGAAGGTCGTTTACGCCTTTGTACAATCTGCCGTCCGGCACGCACTGGCACAATTCAGTGTCACACCAACCCTGGATTTCGAACTGGACGCCGGAATACAGCAACTTGGTGCCGTGAGCCAGCCGACCAACGAGGAAGACCGCAATGCTGCCGGGAATGGGAGACTTTTTCAGACATTCACCCAGAAACATGCGGCCTGGAAGGTGGAACCATCCGGAAACCTGTCGGACTGGCAGGATTTCTACCGCCCCCTGCCCACATCCCACCCGTCAGCAGAACGGTCATCCATACCTTCATACAGGCCTGTTGAAGCGGAGTTTGTATCCGCACAACCTGCCATCGCTCCACCGGCGCTGCGATTGCCGGAAGACATTGTTCCGATGCAGGTGCAGCGGTCGTACATCATCTTCGATACATCCGAAGGCATGGTGGTCGTCCACCAGCAACTCGCCCATGAACGTGTGATATATGAACGGTTGAATGCAGCCGGAGAAGGAAAGCCGTTGCCGGTGCAACGACTGCTGTTCCCGGTGTCCATCACCCTTCCTCCCGCGGATGCGGCCCTCATGCAGGAACTGATCCCGGAACTCAGAGTATTGGGCTATCTGGTGGAAGCGGAAGGATCGGACAGCTTCCTGTTGCAGGGCACGCCGTCAGACCTCAAAGGCGGTGGTGATGGCGCTGAAATTGAAAATCTGCTGGAATCCTACAAACATTTCAATCCCTCGCTGACCTGCTCCCGCAGGGAGAAACTGATTCGTTCGATGGCAGCCAGACA
>JBEEMB010000151.1:0-3099 GCA_041167815.1 Bacteroidota bacterium
CCACCTCTTCCGCATAGCCTCCATGACAAAACCCGTCGTCAGCACGGCAGTGATGATGCTGATGGAAGAAGGAAAGTTCGGACTGGATGATCCCGTTTCCAAATACATTCCAGCGTTCACCAATCCCCGGGTCATCGAATCCTACAACCCTGCGGACACCAGCTATACCACTGTCCCGGCCCACAATGAGATCACCATCCGGCATCTGCTTTCACATAGCTCCGGACTTGGTTACGCCCAGATCGGATCCGCCCAGGCCAAGGCCATCTACTACAAACATCGCATCAATGGTGGCATCGGCACACCATACGGAACGCTGAAGGATATCATCCCACGCCTGGGGAAGCTGCCACTCTTCAACCATCCCGGCGAAGGCTATCTCTACGGACTCAACGTGGATGTCCTCGGCTATCTCGTAGAAATATGGAGTGGTTTGCCGTTGGATAAATTCCTGCAATCACGCATCTTCGGCCCCTTAGGTATGAAAGACACTCATTTCTTCCTGCCGAAAGAAAAACACAGCCGCCTCGTTACACTCTACAAACAGGAGGCGGACATGAAGCTCTACCGCCAGGATTCGATCATCGCGTTGAACGGCGACTTCCACCGCGATTATCCGACTTACACCAACGGCACCTTCTTCTCCGGTGGGGCGGGACTGACTTCAACGGCTGCAGACTATGCGATCTTCTGCCAGGCCATGCTCAACGGTGGTGTGTACAACGGCGTACGCATCCTTTCTCCGCATACCATCCGCATGATGACCTCCAACCAGATCGGTTCGCTGTCGATGGGGAATAACGGACCCAACCGCTTCGGACTGGGCTTCGGGATCTATACCAAGGGGAGTGAAGCCGCTACGGCTCCGCAGGAAGGGAGTTACGATTGGGGTGGCATGTTCGCCACACATTTCTGGATCGATCCAAAATCCAGACTCGCTTGTGTATTCATGCGGAATATTTGGCCGCTGCGCAATCCCGAGATCGCCACCCGTTTGAAAAATATCGTGTACCAGGCACTCACCGACTGATCGAAATACAGGCATACCACCCATGGATATTAGGGAGAAAACGAACAGGCTCCTCAGCCTGCTCGATGCGGAGGAGAAGGAACAGGGTATGCGTTACCGTGAGGACGAAGGCCTCCGGCTCAAGGGACTGCACATCCAGCGAAAGACCATCGGGTATCTGGACTACCCCGAACTCAGCTTCAGGCTTCCATTTCCGGCGGAGACGACCGTTTTTCGTGATGGTACCGCCATCGAACTAAGGTATCAGGGGGAAGATCCCGTGAAGGGTATGCTGTTGGAATTCGATGGCCGTCAGGGGTCGTTCCGGCTATATGCGCCTGACTTTCCTGACTGGATCGAAGAACGCGGACTACAGCTGGTGCCGGCACCTGACACCAGAACAACGGGCATCCTCAAGGATGCCATCCGCCAGATTCCGGAAGACCGGCGACTGTCGGCACTCTTCAGGGCCATGCACGGCGAACCGGTTCGATCCGAACCGCCCGTTGCCGATGCTTCGGAAATACGTTACCGTAATGCACAGCTTGATCCCTCGCAGAAAGCGGCCGTTGCGCTGATGCGCGACAATCCCAGCCTGTGCATCATCCATGGCCCGCCAGGAACGGGGAAGACAACGACCTTGACCGAAGGCATCATACAACTCCTGCAGCACGGAGATCGTGTCATCGCCACCGCTCCCGGCAATGCTGCCGTTGACCACCTGTGCCGATCCCTGATCGCATCCGGCGTGCGGGTGCTTCGCGTGGGTAATACCGGGAAAGTCGCCCCGGATATCTTTCCTTACACGCCCGAAGGACGACTTTCAGAAGGAGGTACGGAGAAGGAAATCAAAGCCCTGCGCATCCGTGCGGAAGAGTTCCGACGGATGGCGATGAAATACAAAAGGAATTTCGGGAGGGAAGAGCGGGAGCAACGAAATCTCCTGATGAAGGAAGTCAAATCCATACGGGCGGAGATCCGCGCCCTACAGGCCTATCACGAAGAAAAACTGTTCAGGGATGCGCAGGTGGTGGCGGGCACACCTGTGGGATTGCATGATGCTGGGGCCACCAAGCTCGGTTGCGACACCCTGGTGATGGATGAAGCCGGCCAGTGCATGGAGCCCTTCGCTTGGATGGTATTTCCCATGGCCAAACGTATTGTGCTGGCGGGCGACCACTGGCAGCTACCCCCCACCGTACTCAGCCAAACAGCCGCACGTGAGGGCCTGTCCACGTCAATCCTCGAACGGGCGGTGAAAAGCGGTTATCCATTGACATTACTCTCGGTACAATACCGGATGAGGCGTTCCATCGCCGACTTCAGCAGTGAGCGGTTTTACGAAGGGATGATTGAAACCCCTCAACATCTGGCGGATCGCGACATACACGTCACGTTCATTGACACCGCCGGGTCGGGAACAGCGGAACAGCCTGGCGAAAACGGGGGAAGCCTTCGAAATGATGCGGAGCTGGATATCGCCGCCAAATTATTGAGTACAGAAATCCACGATCCTTCGACAGTGGCCTTCATTTCTCCCTATGCCGCGCAGGTGGCAGCAGCAAGAGAAGCGCTACCCGAGGCAATCCGCATCAGCACCATCGACAGTTTTCAGGGACAGGAAATGCCCATCGTGATTGTTTCCCTGGTGCGCAGCAACGAGGAAGGAATCATCGGCTTTCTCAAGGATTATAGACGGATGAACGTGGCACTCACAAGAGCAAAGGAATCATTGTATGTGATCGGCGACAGTGCTACGATTGGTGCCGATCCCTTTTATCGGGCCTTTTTGGAATATACCGAGCGGCAGGGTGCCTACCGCTCGGTATGGGAATTCATGGACTATTGATCGATCTCACCAAATGCTGCCAACGCCTGCGGCCCACAATGTTTTATTGAGCTCCGGCAGCCGCTTGTTGATGAACTCCTCTCCCCTCGCTTTCAGTCCGGCCCATTTTGCATCATACTCACGCTGAAGATCCAGCGATGGCTGGTTGACCCTGGGGAGATCACTTTCTGTCTGGTTCAACATGAACATATATTCGGCCGTGAACCGGTTCGGGAAATTCTCCACATCGTCATAGGCTTTC
>JBEEMB010000196.1:0-3786 GCA_041167815.1 Bacteroidota bacterium
GCTCCGCCAATTTGATCCATCCTCAGGCAGTATTAAAGTTGATGGGAAGGATCTTCCGAAACTTAAACTATCCGCCATCAGAGGTGGCATCAGCTATGTGCCACAGGATACCTTCCTGTTCAGTGCCAGTATCGCTCAAAATATACGGTTCGGAGCTCCGGATGCTGATGACGAAATGATCAGAGTGGCCGCAAGGCGAGCCGCCATAGACACGGAAATTGAAGGCTTTCCAGATGGATTTCAAACAAAAGTGGGCGAACGCGGAGTGAATCTCAGCGGAGGACAAAAACAACGTATCTCCATCGCCCGGGCCTTATGCAGCAAGGCTCCGGTGTTGATTTTTGATGATTGTCTGTCCGCAGTAGATGCAGCCACCGAACACCGAATCCTATCCGGATTGAAGGAAGCCCTCCAAGATCGAACGGCCATCATCATCACCCACCGTATTTTCTCATTACTCGAGTTCGACCGGATCCTTGTAGTCGAAGATGGTCGTATCATCGAATCCGGGACCCATGATTCATTACTTTCTTTACACGGTTACTACAGCCACCTGTATAAAAAACAACAGGAACGCTGATTCATACCCAAAGCAGACCGCTCATCCTCAAAAAAAACAAAAAAATAGTTTTTTTGTAAAATTTGTAAATTATTATGATATTGCCATACTCGTCGTGTGCATATCGCATGGACGGTAGACCAAAACTAACAACGTGTCATACGAACACAACGACAAACGAATGGACAGCGTGTACAGCAAACGTTTACGCGCAGGTAAGAGAAGAACCTATTTCTTTGATGTAAGGACCACAAGAGGTAATGATTATTACCTCACCATCACCGAAAGCAGGAAACGTTTCACAGATGAGGGTTACGACCGACACAAGATCTTCCTGTACAAAGAAGACTTCAACAAGTTCATCAAGGCGCTGAATGAAGCCGTGGACCACGTGAAGACTGAGTTGATGCCGGACTTTGATTTTGATGCCTTCAACCACGAAAATGATGAATATGATGGATATCATGATGGCACAAGCCAGGGCATCTCATCAACAGATTCATCTTCAAACTCTGAAGAAGGACCTGTCAGCGGCAGTACCGAAGAGGTTGATAAATGGTGACCCATCCTATTAAATAATAAAAGGCAATCCAAGTGATTGCCTTTTTTATTTATGTTAATAATTTATGTAATAATCAGATCCTCATGCTTTTATAAGCGTTGATTAGTCCATTGGTTGAAGCATCGTGGTTCGTGACCAAACGAGCATCCTTCAACTCCGGCAGGATTCGGTTGGCAAGTTGTTTCCCAAGTTCAACACCCCACTGATCAAAACTGTAAATATTCCAGATCACCCCCTGAACGAAAATCTTGTGTTCGTAGGCCGCAATAAGGCAGCCAAGGTTATGTGGAGTGATTTTTCTGATCAACATGGAATTCGTAGGTCGATTCCCTTCAAAAACTTTAAAAGGTTTGATCCGTTCCCTTTCTTCCCCGGAAAGATGCGTGAGTTCTGATGCCACTTCCCCTTCAGTCTTTCCGTTCATCAGCGCTTCCGTCTGAGCAAAAAAATTGGAAAGCAATTTCTCGTGATGATCTCCTTCCGGATTTTGACTGATCGCCGGTGCAATGAAGTCGCAGGGAATCAACTGCGTGCCCTGATGAATGAGCTGGTAGAAAGCATGCTGTCCGTTGGTGCCCGGTTCACCCCAGATCACCGGCCCCGTGGAGTAAGTGACTTTTTGTCCATTACGGTCAACCTGCTTACCGTTGCTCTCCATATCTCCTTGCTGAAGATAGGCTGTGAAACGATGAAGATATTGGTCGTAAGGAAGAACCGCATGGGTGGCCGCACCAAAGAAATTGTGATACCAAACACCCAGCAACCCCATGATTACAGGCATGTTTGAGCCAAATGCCGCAGTCCGGAAATGTTCATCCATTTCAGATGCACCCTGCAACAGTTCTTCAAAACGGTCGTAACCAATGTACAACGCTATGGACAGACCGATGGCACTCCAAAGACTATAACGCCCACCAACCCAGTCCCAGAATTCGAACATATTATTCAAGTCGATGCCAAACGCCTGAACCGCCGTTGCATTTGTTGAAAGCGCCACGAAATGTCTGGCGATATGTGCCTCATCCTGCGCATGCGAAAGAAACCAACGACGTGCCGACTGTGCATTGGTCATGGTTTCCTGCGTGGTGAAGGTCTTTGATGCAATCAGGAACAAGGTTTCTTCAGGGTTGATTTTTTTCAACGTTTCCACGATATGTGTGCCATCCACATTCGACACGAAAAACACGTCCATTTCGGGCTGACGATAGGGGCGAAGTGCTTCTGTGACCATCAATGGCCCCAGGTCACTGCCACCGATACCGATGTTAACGATGTTTTTAATACGCTTGCCTGTATAGCCTTTCCAGGCTCCCGTGTGCACCTGCTCGCAACATGCCCTCATCTGGTCGAGTACCTTGTTGATCGCAGGCATCACGTTTACGCCGTCCGTTATAACAGGACGTTCACTCCGGTTTCTCAAGGCGGTATGCAGTACGGCCCGCCCCTCTGTTGCATTTATGGCTTCACCACCGAACATCGCATCGATGGCATTCCTCAAACCACATGCATCCGCCAAAGTCGTCAGTAATTCAATAGTTTCTTCAGTGACGATGTTCTTGGAGTAATCGAAAAGAATATCACCAACATTCAGAGAGCATTTCTGGAAACGCGCCGGATCACTTTCAAATAAAGACCTGAGGTGTACGTGACGCATTTGTTCTGCGTAATGGCTTGAAAGCCGCTGCCAACCGGCTGTGTGGGTAGGATTTATGCTTGGGAACATGGTAACTGGTTGATGTGTTTGATGATATTGATGGTGCGTTCCACCATGTCAGGCGTGATATCAAGATGGACGACAAAACGAAACCTCCGGGGTGAGATGGCGAAAAATTGGATGTCATGTGGCCTTAAATACTCCAAGAGATCCTGAGGTTTCCAGGGCTGTTTCATCTCTGCGATGATGATGTTGGTTTCAACCGGCAGGATATGATCGATGAAAGGTTTGTATGCCAACGCTGCTGCAATGGCCTTGGCATGTGCGTGATCAAACGCAAGTCTGCTTACCTGATGCTCCAACGCATATGTCCCCGCTGCTGCCAGGATGCCCGCCTGGCGCATACCTCCACCAAACAATTTCCTTATGCGCCTCGCTTTTCGGATGAAATCATGCTTCCCAAGCAACAGACTGCCCACAGGAGCGCCCAATCCCTTGCTCAGACAAATCGAAATGGAGTCAAACAAATGGCCATAATCCTTGGCAGATGCGCCCGTAGCCACCAATGCGTTGAACAAACGCGCACCGTCCAAATGAAAAGCCAATCCATGCCGGTCACAAACCGTTCTGATCTTTTCAATCTCTGTAAGATCGTAACAACTGCCTCCACCTCGGTTGGCCGTGTTCTCGAGGCTCACCAGCCTGCTTACCGCCTTGTGGACATCACCAGGTGTGTTGATGCCCTCCATCACCTGATCGGCTGTGATGCGACCCCGATCGCCATGGAGCAGACGGACAGAACATCCGGCATTGAAGGCAATACCCCCGCCTTCGTATTGGTATATATGTGAGTCTTGGTCGCAAATGACCTCATCACCGGGTTGCGTATGACACTTGATGGCAATCTGATTTGTCATCGTGCCACTTGGACAAAACACGGCGGCTTCCATTCCAAACATCCCCGCAGCCATCCCTTCAAGGGCGTTGATCGAAGGATCCTCACCGAAAACA
>JBEEMB010000280.1:0-2536 GCA_041167815.1 Bacteroidota bacterium
TGGTCAGATTTTTGTCAGACTTTCTGCAGGGCGGGCGTAATTTTGCGCATGCGCAAGTTCATCGCCATGACGATCAGCTCAACCGTGATCGTTTTCCTCTTTTTTTCCTGTGCTTCCCCAACCGAACAGGGCACAGGAGAACAGGCGGGCCCTGAGACAGCCGTTGACAGTGTGCTGCTCTCCAGGTACCCCGACTCCATTGCGCTGCGACTGAAACTATCCTCATTTTATGAATCCAGGGGAGACATTTCGGGTGCACTCCGTGTGATAACTTCCGGGATTGAACGTGACAGCCTTCAGCCGATCACTTGGAACCGAAAGGCCTCGCTATTGCTGTCGATGCAGGACACCACCGGCGCCATTGGCAGTCTGCTGAGATCATTGACCATCAATCCGGATCAGACGGACATCCTGCTGGAGCTGGGGTTCATCTATGCCGACCGCAGGGATCCGGCGGCCATTGCCGTGGCGGAGCGCATACTTGCCCCGGAAGGTGACCCTCGCTTTCATACAGAGGCATATTACCTGAAAGGAATTTATCTTGGGAATATCGGACGATATGCTGAAGCAATCCAGTCATACGATGGTGCCATACGCAGTTCCTACACCTTCACCGATGCATACATCGAAAAAGGTATTTTGTTATTTGATCAGGGGAAGATCGCAGATGCACTCGGCGTATTCGAAAAGGTGCTGACGGTCAACAACAGCTTGGCGGATGGCTATTACTGGAGGGGCCGTTGCCATGAATCCAGCGGACGAAAGACAGCTGCGCTGGAAGATTTTCGACGGGCTCTCAGTCTGGATCCAAACCTCAAGGGAGCACATGAAGGTGAAATGAGGCTATCAAAATGATCACAATCTATTCATTTTCATTTTATTGTAAATATCACATCAATTCATTAAACAAGTAACACATGCAACCATATCTCGCTGAGCTTTTTAAGCAACAGCAATACGATCCGAAGGCTTTTTTCCTGATCGCCGGTCCTTGTGTCGTGGAAAGTGAAGCGCTGGTGGAAGAAGTGGCTTCCAGGGTATCAAGCATCTGCAAAAATCTGGGGATACCATACGTCTTCAAGGCCTCATATCGGAAAGCGAACCGGACGAGTGCCCATTCATTCACCGGACTGGGAGATGAAAACGCATTGAAGATCCTCCAAGCAGCAGGACAGCGTCATGGTGTGCCGGTAACCACCGACATCCACGCGCATGAGGAGGCTGCCATGGCGGCCCAGTACGCAGACATCCTGCAAATCCCGGCGTTCCTTTGTCGACAAACCGACCTGCTGACGGCCGCCGCCGAAACAGGCCGGATCGTGAACGTGAAAAAAGGACAGTTCCTGAGTGGCGCTTCGATGAAATTTGCCGTGGAAAAGATACGGATGGCAGGAAATGATCGGGTGATGTTGACGGAACGCGGCAACAGCTTCGGCTATCAGGATCTCATTGTTGATTACAGAAATATTCCGGAGATGGCTGCACATGGCGTGCCGGTCATTATGGACTGCACGCATTCCCTGCAACAACCCAACCAACCCGGAGGCGTCACGGGCGGGAATCCGCAAATGATCGGAACCATTGCCAAGGCCGCCATTGCCACAGGTGCAGACGGACTGTTCATTGAAACACATCCCGAGCCGGGAAAAGCACTGAGCGATGGCGCCAACATGCTGATGCTGAGCAGACTGGAAGCCTTACTCAAAGAATTACTGCGGATCAGAACAGCTGTGATGGGATGAGGACAGGAAACCGGAATACCGTTCAAAGATATTTCAGTGGATTGCGGCGGGCATTGAGGATGTATTGTTTCACATTCATCCAGAAAGCCAGGAAGATGTAGATGATCACGGGGGATCCCATGGTCAGACAGGAGATGTAGATGAAATACTTACGAATGGTGACAGAAGGTATTCCAAGGACCTCACCGACTCGGGTGCAGACGCCGAAAACGCGTCCCTCGATAAAATCCTTGATGTTATCCATTAGTTAAAGATAAAAGAAGTTATTGATTGCATAAAGAACTGTTGGAGGCCGGGGCATATTTTATTAAATTTGCGCAATCTGAGCAACCATGTTGGGAGAAACAATCCATGAGGCGTTTTGTTCGAGATGTTTCATGATTTTCCCTCCACCGGCAGTTCGTTTGTCAATTACCATCCATCCATAAAAATTAAAGCCATGATTTTCGATCTGGATCTGATCAGGAAGGTCTACGCGGAGATGCCCGGCAAAGTAGAAGCCGCCCGGAAACTGACCGGAAGGCCCCTCACCTTGTCTGAAAAAATTCTCTACAGCCATCTCTCACAGCCGGCCACTTCTGCGTACAGCAGGGGTGTCGACTATGTGGATTTTGCACCCGACCGTGTAGCCATGCAGGATGCGACCGCCCAAATGGCGCTGCTGCAGTTCATGACCTGCGGACGTGAAAAGGTTGCCGTTCCTTCCACAGTGCATTGCGACCACCTCATCCAGGCAAAATCAGGCGCCGTTCAGGATCTTGCCACGGCATTGGATACCAACCGAGAAGTGTATG
>JBEEMB010000296.1:0-6131 GCA_041167815.1 Bacteroidota bacterium
AAAGCTGCCCATATGTGCCATGAGGGTGATGATGGCGGTTTGGCGGAGCAATGCGCTTTTACCACTCATGTTCGGACCCGTCAGGATGATGATTTGTTGTTCTTCCTGATCGAGCAGGATATCGTTGGGGACGAAGGCATCGCCTGGTGCCAGGTTTCTTTCTATGACGGGATGGCGGCCATTTCGTATGTCGAGCCTTGTACCCTCGTGCAGCACAGGCCGGTGATAATTGTATTGCACGGCGCATTGGGCGAAGCAGCAGAGGCAGTCGATGATGGCAAGCATGTGTCCGTTGACCTGCAGGGGCTGAATGTATTCGGCCATTTCCGTCAACAGTCTTTCATAGCATTCAAGTTCGATTCTTGAGATGCGTTCTTCCGCGCCGGTGATTTTTTCTTCGTAAACCTTGAGTTCGGGGGTAATATATCTTTCGGCGTTTGTGAGTGTTTGCTTCCGGATCCATTCGGCCGGAACTTTGTTGCGATGCGACTGGGTAACTTCCAGGTAATATCCGAACACATTGTTGAAGCCGATCTTCAGCGAGCTGATGCCTGTACGCTCAGCTTCTCGCTGTTGAATTTCATTGAGGTAGTTTTTACCGCCTGAGGCGATGGCGCGCAGCTCATCGAGTTCGGCATGTACACCTGTGGCGATCACTCCACCCTTGGCCGGATTGACGGGGGCCTGTTCATGTATTTCCTTAAGGATTTTTTCGGTGATATACTGACAGGGGTTAAGTGCGTCACAGAGTCGGCGGAGGTAGTCGTTTGACGATCCCTGGCCGATGGTTTTGACCTGGTCGATGTGTTGAAGGGCGCGCGCCACTTGGAGGAGTTCCCGAGGGTTCACTTTGCGCAGCGGGACTTTCGCCGCCAGCCGTTCGATGTCTCCGCAGGCACGTATGTGCTGGTGGAGTGCGTGTCGGGTATCCGTTTCCGCAATGAGGTGTGCCGTCAGATCTAGTCGTTCTCCAATGCGTAGCATGTCCATCAGCGGCAATACGATCCAGCGTTTGAGCATCCGGGCGCCCATGGGCGACACGGTTTTGTCGAGCACTTTGAGCAGGGTGGCGCCTTGCTCGACGGGACTGTTGACCAATTCCAGGTTCCGGATCGTGAAGCGGTCCATCCACACATGTTCCTCCCGGTTGATGCGTTGCAGGGCTGTAATGTGTTCCAGGTTCGGATGTTCCGTGTCCTTCAGATACTGCATCACCGCACCGGCGGAGACGATGCCGAACGACAGATCATCAATCCCGAATCCTTTCAGTGAGTGGGTGGCGAAATGTTTCAGCAGTGTTTCGCGCGCATAGGTTTCATCAAAGATCCAGTCTTCCAGGGCATAGGTGTGGAACCGGTTCCCGAAGGTCTCTTTGAAGAATTTCTGCCGGCTTCTTCTGAAGATGACTTCCGCAGGTTGCAGTGTTTGGAGCAGTCGGTCGATGTATTCCAGATCACCTTCGGCGAGGTAGAATTCACCTGTGGACATGTCCAGAAAGGAGATGCCATGTTTGTCTTCTGCAAAATGGATGGCTGCGAGGAAATTGTTGCTGTTACCATCGAGCAGCTTGTCGTTTGTGGCAACCCCTGGAGTGACGAGCTCGGTGACTCCTCGTTTGACGATCCCCTTGGCCAGTTTCGGATCTTCGAGCTGGTCGCAGATGGCCACACGATAGCCGGCTTTCACCAGTTTGTGCAGATAGGTATCGAGAGAATGGTGAGGGAAGCCTGCGAGTTCTGAAGAGGCCGCGTTTCCATTGTTGCGTTTGGTCAGCGTAATGCCTAACACGGCCGCCGCCCGCACGGCATCCTCTCCGAAGGTCTCGTAGAAGTCTCCCACACGAAAGAGCAGGATGGCATCCGGATATCTTTGTTTGATCGCCTTGTGTTGCTGCATGAGAGGCGTTTCCGTCGTGCGCTGTGACATCGCTTGATTCCTTTGGTTTGTAGGGTTTCCGCCCTGTTGCGGCCTGCAAAAATACGGAAGCCGTTTGGTGATGAGATGAGTTTTGACATCCCTTATCATTGATATAGACTGTTAGCGCCCGTTTCCAAGATCCGGGGGGGAGGCGGACTTTGCAACAGCGGATGGATTGATGTAACTTGCAGTATTGATGGTTTGGCCTGATAAAAACAGACTTCCGCCGTCTTACCCGAAAAAACGAACAAATGAAAAGATTTAGATTCCCCCTGCTGATGTTGACCCTGATAGCGGTTGCCGGTTGCGGCAAGGATCCCGTTCTGACGAAATCAGATCTCTTGGCGAAAGCCTGGAAATACAAGAATTTCACAGCTGCTGCCGGATCACTTACGCTGGACGTTATGAGTCAGATGAAGCCCTGTGAATTGGATGATATTTACAGGTTCAATAGCAACAAGACGTTCACGGTAGAGGAAGGCGCGACCAAATGCAATACCACTGATCCGCAGATCAAGGAGAGTGGCCCATGGCGCTTCAATGCCGCGGAGACCAAACTCTATCTGGGAACTGATTCCGTGGAGGTGATTGAGTTGACATCATCGGTCCTTCATTTGCGCTTCAACGAGCCCGGACCTCCCGCTGCCATTTTAGATGTCATTTATCAGCCGGCTCAATAGGCTGGATGGCTTCTGTTTATTTTCGGTTATGCATGACCGTTAGTTTTGCGTGATGTTGCAAAAAAAATCCATGGATGCCCTTGGCCGGCTGACGGTTGAAGAGGCTCAGAAGGCTGGCCGCACGCCTGTCAGGGTGGTACTCGACAATGTTCGAAGTATGCACAATGTGGGAAGCGTTTTCCGGACATCAGATGCTTTCCTGCTGGAGGGCATCGAACTTTGCGGGTATACACCGCGTCCACCGCATCGTGACATCCAGAAGACGGCCCTCGGGGCGACCGAGACGGTTCCCTGGCGTGGATGGGATCATACCCTGGATGCGGTCAGGCATCTGTTATCGGAAGGTTATGTCGTATGGGCGGTGGAGCAAACGACAGATTCAGTCAATCTTCATGAATTGGCCTTCCCCTTGGATATTCGACTTGCGGTGGTTTTTGGCAATGAAGTCGAAGGGGTGAATGCCGATGTGATTGCGCTTTGTTCCGGCTGTATCGAGATCCCCCAGCTGGGTATGAAGCATTCCCTGAATGTTTCCGTTGCTGCCGGCATGGTTTTATGGGAGATTTGCCGCGGAAGGTTCTAGCTTTGCGGCACGGAAACCCATTGGCATGATCCGAAAATATCTATCCCTCGTCAAGTTCTCTCATACCATTTTTGCGATGCCTTTCGCGCTGATAGGCTTTGCGCTGGGGGTGATGGCCCTTCTCCAAATCCCTGGTGTGAAGGCGCCGGTCGAAGCATGGGACACCCCCGTCGAACGTTTCTCGTTGTTCTTTATCCATCAATGGAATCTGTTCGTGCTCGTTGTCTTGTGTATGGTTTTCGCCCGTAGTGCCGCGATGGCTTTCAATCGCTACCTCGACAGGAGATTTGATGCGCAGAATCCACGTACCGCCATTCGCGAAATCCCATCAGGAATCATATCTGCCCGAAACGCGTTGTTATTTACGATGTTGATGTGTGTTGGATTTGTTGCAGCGACCGCCTTTATCAATCCTATCTGTTTTGCCCTTTCTCCCGTGGCATTGGCAGTGGTGCTGGGTTACAGCTATACCAAGCGATTTACGGCTTTTTGTCATCTGGTACTTGGTGTAGGACTTTCTCTCGCCCCCATCGGAGCATACCTGGCCGTAACGGGTGTATTTGATCTCCTGCCGAGTTTATTTTCCGTGGCGGTCATCTGCTGGGTATCCGGATTCGACATCATCTATGCATTGCAGGATGAAGCGTTCGACAGACAGCAGGGATTGTTTTCCATTCCATCCCGGTTGGGTAAATCCCGGGCGCTGCTGGTTTCCCGCGGACTTCACTTTTTTTCTGCAGGTTGCATCATCGCGGCGGGCATCACCGGAGGGTTCGGGATCGTCTATGCCCTCGGGGCTATGGTATTCTGTGGCATGCTGGTCTATCAGCAATCGATCGTGAAGCCAAACGATCTTTCAAAGGTGAACCTGGCCTTCATGACCGCCAATGGCATTGCCAGTGTGGTATTTTCTATTTTCGTCATTGCAGACATCATCATCCCCTGAATATGCCGCGGATCCTTGCCATCGATTACGGATTGAAACGTTGTGGTGTCGCGGTCACGGATCCCGACAAGATCATCGCTACGGGGCTCTGCACCCAGGATACGCACAAGCTGATGGATTTTCTGAAAGGCTATATCGCGCAGGAGCCCGTGGAACGGATCCTGATCGGATTACCCACGAATCTGGACGGATCTGATACGGATGTGACAGAGCGGATCCGGCATTATGCTGGCCGTTTGCGGCGGACCTTCCCCGGTATTCCCGTTCAGGGGGTTGACGAGCAATATACCTCCAAGATGGCCTCCCGGGCGATGGTGGATATGGGGATGAAAAAGAAAGACCGTCGCAACAAGGCGACGGTCGATGAGATTGCAGCGGCGTTGATTCTGCAGGAATACCTGGGCATCAACTGATCGCCCGTTGGTTTATTTTCCTGCGTTCTTCACGTATTTCTCCAGCCATTGGTGTTGTTCCCAGAGCATGTGCAGCAGGTTTTCCCTGGCGGCATATCCATGACTTTCGAAGGGCAACTGTACGTAGCGCACAGTGGCGCCGTGTCCTTTGAGGGCATTGTAGAAACGTTCGCTCTGGATGGGAAAGGTGCCGGAATTGTTATCCAGTTCGCCATGAAGCAGCAGGATGGGCGTCTTGACCTTGTCGGCGAAGCTGAAGGGCGACATGTTGTAATACACCTGCGGCGCCTGCCAATAGGTGCGTTCCTCCGCCTGGAATCCGAAGGGGGTCAGCGTTCGGTTGTAGGCACCGCTCCGGGCGATACCGGCCTTGAATAGCTTGGTATGAGCGAGCAGGTTGGCGGTCATGAATGCTCCATAGCTGTGTCCGCCTACACCGACGCGGTTGCTGTCGCCCACACCCCTGACGGCGAGTTCGCGGATGGCGGCATGTGCGTTCAAATAGAGTTGTGGAATGAAATGGTCGTTTGGTTCCTTATCGCCTTCGCCCACGATGGGCATTTCTGCATTATCCAATACGGCATATCCCTGCGTCGCCCAGAAGATCGGGGATCCCCAACTGAGCCGTGTAAAGGCATATTTGCTTCCCCTTACCTGCGCCGCATCTGCTGCTGATTTGTATTCCCTGGGATAGGCCCAGATGAGCACGGGCAACGGGCCATCCTTCGCAGGATCGTATCCTTTGGGGAGGAAAAGGTTGCCTGTCAGATCCACGCCGTCTGAACGCTTATAGGATATTTTCTGCTTTGAAATACCTTCCAGCTGAGGGTAGGGATTGGCGAAAGAGGTGAGGGCTGTGGTCTTAGGCTTCTTTCCACCCAGGTCATGCAGATAGAAATTCGGCACCTCTGTGGTGCTTTCCCTGGATGTCAGGATCACGGGTTTTGAGGGGTCGAGTACTTCGAGTATCTGCTCGAAATACGGCTCCTGACAGCGCCACAGGAGTTTACGTGCACCGTTGGTCAGGTCAAAAGTCTGGAGCAAAGGAAGGTCTCCGGCAGGAGAGGAGCCCTGTGAGCGAAGCAGCAGTTCCTTACCATTGCGGATGACCAGCAGGCTCCTTCCTTGAACATTTCTGGAGGTGACGGGGCGGCCTATATCCGAGTAGGCATCGTTGCTGCTGCGTTCATAGAGCGAATCGAGTTTTCCGGTGCTTGGATTGAAATGACTCATCCTGGTTTTCCGCGTGGCAAACATGCCTTCCATAACGATAGCGTGTTCCGTGTTTCCCCAGATCACATCATTGAAGCGCATTTTCGTCCGGAAAAGTTCTTTCGGGATACCGGCACTGTTCAGATCGAGGGCCATCACCGCATCGCGTGCTGTGGCACGGCTTCTGCCGAGTCCTTTGTCGAGCGCTTGGACCCAGATGATGGTGGCGGGCTCGTCATCCCGCCATTGGTGGCTCCTCGGTCCATCCTGCACATCGTCGAAACCGATCGGCGCACCTTCCTCGGATGGCAGTTCTGCGATCAGGCGGCCCGGGCCTCCTTTGATCGGCAGTACTTCCACCCGCTTCGGAAATCCATAAT
>JBEEMB010000300.1:0-3291 GCA_041167815.1 Bacteroidota bacterium
TGCTGAGCGTGACCTCATTCTGGGAATGGGATACGATAACAGCCTCGGTAAGGACATCAGCATCACCCTGATCGCCACCGGATTCGAACATCGGAGCCCATTTGAGATCCCGGTTGCAAAACCCGTGGCCGCTCAGGTAAATGCCGCTCCTGCCACACCAGAGAAGCCGGTCGTATTCAACCTTGATGAAACACCGCAGGTTGCGGAAGTGCGTAAGCCGGCAGAAGCAAAGCCGGCGCCAAACGTTGAAATGCCCACCCTCTTTGAACTGGGATCAGAGGATAAACCCGCCCCCACACCCAGTCAACCCGCTACGCCCGAAATATCGGCGAAACGCGCTGAACAGGTGATTTTTCCATTTCAATCGACCGTCGTACCTTCACGATTGGATTCAACAGCTCCTCAACGAAACCCGAATATAGAAGACCGACCTCAACGGCCTTCGGAAGACATTCAACACAGGCAGTCATTCACTGGCGAGCCATCCCCATCCACGTCAAAAAACAGTGGATTTCTGGCTCGCCCCAGCAGAATTTATGCCGAAGAAGAAGATCTCCAACATACCGTGAATCCCGACCCTGTAAACCTGAACGTTAAACAACCGGCCATCGAAGAGGCAGATCCAGACTCCGAGATCCGGCTTGTGTTCAGTGAAAACCCAGCGGCGGATGATGTGATCAGTCCTGGCAAGTACTCACATTCGGCTTTCGCAGAGGAACCTGCTTTGCAGGACGAGGCGGAAGAGCTTAAACGCAAGGCTGCAGAACGTTTGCACAAGTTGCGCAACTTGTCGTTCAACGCCAACGCAGCTGACCCGAACAACGAGTTCGAGCACGTACCGGCATTCATCCGCCGCAATTTGTTGGAGAAAGAACTTACACATTCCGTTGCCGAAGAATATTACAGCAGCATCACCGTAAAGCCCGATGAACGCAACAAGGGCCATCTGAGTTCGCTGAACTCCTTCCTCGAAGGAAAGAAACCGGACTAAACATAAAAACGGCTGCCCAGATATGGCAGCCGTTTTCGCTTCTGAAACCACAGGGAGAAATCCCCTCCCCGGTCTTTAGACCGGGGATTTTTTTGGCCTGCCCACGAAGGCCAACTAAAGCTTATACACCCACTCAATCCATGAATTAGCCGTACCTTTACAGCGCTATGTATACAGTACTCATCACCGGTGGAACAGGCATGATCGGCACGGCGCTCAGCCGCCAACTGCTCAGTGAAGGATATAATGTCATCATCCTGTCAAGAAATCCCAAAGAGACTGCGGCCAGCCATCCTTTAGGTGCTGAGCTTAATTTCTTTCGTTCCACTGGTAGTCTATACTACTCCAAGTGGGATGTCGAAAAGATGACTATTGACCCAACCGCATTGGCGGAAGCCGACTTTATCATCCACCTGGCTGGTGCAGGTGTCGCGGCCCAACGATGGTCCGAAGAACGCAAACGCGAAATCCTTGAAAGCAGGACACGCAGCAGTGAACTCCTGCTCAAAGCACTCGATGAACAGCCTAACAAGGTTAGAGCAGTAATCAGTGCGTCCGCAATCGGATATTACGGGCCAGACAATGGCACACCCTTCACAGAAGAGGATAAGCCATCCAATGATTTTTTAGGAAGCACCTGTCAGCAATGGGAAAAGAGCATCGATCCGGTTTCGCAACTGAATATCAGACTTGTGAAGATGCGCCTCGGCATTGTACTTGCAAACGAGGGAGGGGCGTTGAAGGAATTCAGGAAACCTCTCAGCATGGGTGTGGCAGCCATTCTGGGTAATGGCAAGCAAATGGTCAGCTGGGTCCATATAAACGATATCTGCAGGGCATTCATCTATGCCATGGAACATGTAAAGATGAAGGGTGTTTTCAACCTGACCGCACCCAAGCCTGCCAGCAATCGTGAACTTACGCTCACGCTCGCCAAAAAGACCAATAAAAAATTCTTTATCCCGATACCTGTCCCCAAGTTCGTACTCAAGGCCATGTTGGGAGAGATGAGTATCGAGGTCCTGAAAAGCGCAACGGTCAACAGTCAAAAGATTCAATCTGCCGGATTCTATTTCCTTTATCCGGATATAGACCTGGCACTCGCTGATTTGACGAGCTGATTTAAGGCTCGTTCCCTGACTTGGGAATCGGTTTGCATACCATACGCACTGCAGTGTAGCCAGCAATTGCAGCCAGGACGGAAGATGTCAATATCCCAAACCTGGCCTGCCTAACGGTCTCGATATCATTGAAAGCAAGATCTGCCACAAACAGCGACATTGTGAATCCTATCCCAGCCACCACAGACATGGCTGCAAGATGTTTCAATGTCAAATCCTCCGGAAGTTTCCCCAGGCCCGTGCGCAGCATGAGATAACTGGCCGAAAATACGCCGACGAATTTGCCAATGATGAGGCCCAGTATGACACCCAATGATACCGGACCCGCCAGTGATTCAAGAAAATCACCTTCAATGCTAACCCCCGCATTTGCCAACGCAAAGACAGGCATAATGATAAAGGTTACAATGGGATGTAAAGCATGTTCAAGTCGCTGCAAAGGAGTAAGAGCCAGCTTGGAACAAGTCCTGATTTCTTCTATGATGTGTAATTGCTGGGTTGTGACCAACGGATTGTTATTGGGTTCTTCATCCTTATATCTTTTTACCAATCCTTCCAACCTGCTGGTATAAGATGCTTCGTCGATTTTCACCTTGGTGGGAATAATGAAGGCAATAAGTACGGCTGCGATGGTCGCATGCACCCCTGACATGAGGAAAGATAACCACACACCACCTGCCCCCACCGCCGCATAGAAAAAAGTACTGCGAACACCCAGTCGGTTGGCGGCAATTAAGATGGCAAGAAAGATACCTGCCTGCCCCAGACTAGCGAGATCTATATGTGATGTATAAAATATGGCGATCACCAATACCGCACCGAGGTCGTCTGCAATAGCCAGGGCTGCCAGGAATATTTTCATGGAAACAGGAACGCGCTCACCTGCCAGATGCAGAATGCCCAATGCGAAAGCGATATCGGTTGCCATCGGAATGCCCCATCCTGACGATGCCGGTCCACTCGGGTTGATGACATAATAAATAATACCAGGAACCACCATCCCGCCAAACGCAGCAGCCACCGGCATCATGGCCCCCTTTAGCGTACTGAGTGCGCCACACATGATCTCCCTTTTCAACTCCAGGCCCACCACGAAAAAAAAGATGGCCATCAAACCCTCATTGATCCAATGGTGCAGCGGTTTGCTCAATGCCTGATCTCCAAATCCTATCTTGAATT
>JBEEMB010000329.1:0-3908 GCA_041167815.1 Bacteroidota bacterium
CTTGCGCTGACAGACCATAAACCCGAGCCCGCTGCCGCCGAATCATGATACTCATATTTATTTCGTCGGGCCTTGCCTTAGGGTATGCAGTGTTAATACTCACCTATCGAAGCATGTGGCAACGCGGATCTTTATCCGGAAAATCCACGGTTCAAAGTCTAGATGAACGCGTAAGCGTCATCGTTCCGTGCCGAAATGAAGCGAAAAATATAGAAAACTGCATTCGGGCCCTCCTTGCACAGGATTATCCGAAACACTTACTTGAGATCGTCATAGTAGACGATCACTCAACGGATACCACGGTTGAAATCGCCAAAACCTTTAGCGGACCATCCCTGCGGGTGATTCAACTGTCGGGCAACATGCCGGCGGATCAAGGGAAGAAGGCTGCAATCAGTCGGGGCGTATCAGATGCATCAGGTTCACTCATCCTTAACACAGATGCCGATTGTATCCCCCCCGTTTCCTGGGTAAGCACCATGACGGCCTGCAAAAAAAGGAAAGACGCCGCCTTTGTGAGCGGTCCGGTTATGTTCCAAAGCAGCAACAAACCACTGGATATCTTTCAAACCCTCGATTTCCTATCGCTACAGGGAATCACTGCAGCGTCCGTCTCCGCAGGATTCCATGGCATGAGCAACGGAGCAAATATGGGATTCACCAGAAATGCCTTCAATGCAGTGGAGGGCTACAAAGGCATCGACCATATTGCCTCCGGCGATGATATGCTGCTCATGCAGAAAATCCAGCAACAATTTCCCGGACGCATCGCATACTGCCGGTCGGAGGCGGCCATTGTTACAACCAAACCGGAACCGACACTACGTACATTCCTGCGCCAACGCATCCGTTGGGCCAGTAAAGCGACACATTATCAGGACAAAAGAATCCTCCCCGTACTGTTGCTCGTTTACCTTCACAATTTTTCTTTGCTGGCACTGCTCACCGCCGGGATGTTCGGTGATTTGCCTGCGTCAGTTGCAGGAGGTGTGCTGATCCTCTTCAAAACGGTCGTGGAATTGAGCTTTATGTGGCCTGTCGCCGGTTTCTTCGGGATTCGTCGTCTGTTGCCATTTTTTCCGGTCGCCCAGCCATTCCATATCATGTACACGGTGATATCGGGTCTCTTCGGCCAGTTCGGAAGCTATCAGTGGAAAGGCCGAACCGTCCACTGAGGAACACTGATACATGGTTGAAAAGGGTTGCCTATATTTACCCGGATGACCAGCTCCTCCAAAGGATTTGCGGCCGATACCTGGCAATCGCTGAAGCGAAACGGCAGTGCGATGACTGCACTGTCAATCATCATATTGACACTGCTCACAGCGGTACTGGCTTATTGGATCGCACCGGACCATTCTCCAAACGCCAACAGAATGATGGTGGAACTTGCCGGGATGAAACCCGGTCACCGGCAGACATTCATCGCGCTCCCAAGGGAAGACCAAACCGAACACTCGGGCTGGATCAAACGTACGATGGACGGAACGCGTGATCAGGAATCATTTATCCCGGTGGTCTCCGCAGCACAGGTCGGCGACAGCCTGGTTTGGTTTCAATATCTGGATGAGGGGATCGCTGAACGCAAAGCAATGAAAACCTCGCCAGGCCGGTACAGGATCATCAACATGCGGTTTTGGCTCGGTACAGATAAATCTGGTCGGGATATCCTGAGCCGATTGATCATTGGCACCCGTGTCAGTCTTAGTGTGGGCACCATCGCCGTCGTGATTTCATTGCTGATCGGCATAAGTATGGGAGCACTGGCGGGTTATTTCAGGGGGAAGACAGACAACGTGATCATGTGGTTCATCAATGTGGTGTGGAGTATCCCGACGTTGTTATTGGTATTCGCCATCACCCTCGCGCTCGGCAAGGGATTCTGGCAGGTATTCATAGCCGTGGGACTGACCCTCTGGGTGAATGTGGCTCGGATGATCCGCGGACAAGTCATGGCCATCCGTGAGCTGGAATATGTTGAAGCGGCCAGGGCACTGGGAAGCGGAACATACCGCATCATTTTCAGGCATATCCTGCCGAATGTCATGGGACCCGTTATGGTACTGGCCGCCTCCAACTTTGCCAGTGCCATCGTCATGGAAGCAGGCCTCAGCTTCCTCGGTGTTGGGGTGCAATCTCCTCAGCCGAGCTGGGGATTGATGATCAAGGAGAACTACAATTTTATCATCACCCACAACCCCATGCTCGCAGTGATACCTGGATTAGCGATCATGGTTTTGGTGTTGGCTTTCAATGTGTTGGGGAACGGATTACGCGATGCGATGGATGTGCGGAAGGGCTGATTATTACGATGATTAATTCGAGCTCAGCCGAAGGAGAAAAATAGAAATACAAAGTCCCTCGGAGGCCTCGGGATGACAAGCCTCCCACATTTTCTGTCATCCTGAGGCCTCCGCCCCATCATTGCCATCCTATGTTTGCAAAAGACGCCCAAAATTGATTGTCATCCTGAGGCCTCCGAAGGATCTGGCTGTTGCGCTCTCCCACAAGGGTTCCTTGTAGACTTTACAAACACGTAAAGTTATCCTTCATAACATTCATTCATTACAAACAGAAAACAGCCAGATCCTTCGGAGGCCTCAGGATGACAATGATGGGGGGTCGGCCTCGGGGTGAACAGCAACAACCCAGGGATGACTCCCCCCCTTTTTACTGTCATCCTGAGGCCTCCGAAGGATCTGGCTGTTCTCTTGTTTCAACCCATAGAAGCTAGCCGAACCTTATTCCAATATAAGCTGCATGTTATGCAACGTGCTGTCATTTGAAGTGACACGAACGAGATACCTGCCTGCAGGCAGCTTCCGGCCCAGAAGAATTGAATAAACACTTCCCGGTGTTTTATGATCAACAGCCTGGGTATTGATCAATCTTCCCGAGCCGTCATGAATGTCAACCCGATAAATACCAAAGGGCATGCCGCCGAGCGACAGCTTCACATCTGCAGCTTTGGCCGGGTTGGGATAAAGCCTGGGATCGGCTGCTGATGAAGCATCGTCGGGGGTGACAGAACCCATCACTGCTGTCTGCTTCATTCGATAGACGATTTCAAACCGCCCGGTATCAATGTCCGGGACACCCGTTCTTCGAAATGAATATATGGTCTCAGCACCCGTATTTATATTTATTTCTTTCCCCAGATGACGATCGTTCAAATACGCCGTAAACCCTTCCTTTTCCATCAACGCGGGAATGATCCGAAGCACATAGGCATCATCCCCCAGGTTGCGCATATCGACGGGGATTGACCTCGCAGCCGTGTCTTTAGGCCATCCCCGGCCTTCCATGGCCAGCCGTTTACCCGATTGTCTGATACCGATCGATCCGGCACTGATATTCGACATCGCTTCAATATCAACGTCATCACCCGGAACATCCTGATATTTGCCATCAAAAAACACAACCGCACCATCCACCAATCTTCGGCTACCCGTGTCCGTTACCTCGAGATTCAGGAAGAGTCTGGAAGGGTCCCCTGTCAACGATCCATGCGGAGCGATGCCCGGCGTACCGCTTACCTTATGCGATTCCTTGATCAGCAATGATCCTCCGGTAACAGAAGGTTGCACGAAGAATGCGGTTCCGCTCTCCAGGTATTGAGGGTTACTGCCCGCTCCCGTCGCCGACCAGCTGCCCGTCCCCGTTCGGGTGATGGTGCGATACCCGCCCTGTTTCAATACATTACCATCGCTGTTCGCATCCCATACATAAATGGTCGTTCCGATAATGCCGGCATTGTCGATGTAGACCTTTTCCACATCGAGCACGGCCATATACGGATTACCCACCAGCGCATAACCTGCGGATGACCTGGGCGGAATCGTGATGGTCTGGGGACCTTGCTTCAACCCGCCGGTGGCTTGCAACGTGGTGGCGGATGAAAAAACCGT
>JBEEMB010000040.1:0-3532 GCA_041167815.1 Bacteroidota bacterium
CCGGCCATGTCGATCGTTGCCCGTTCAAAGCCCACGCCAGGCTCCATGAGGTTCACCCAGAAAAGACCGATGAGCAACGAAAAAAGCGAAGCGGTGATGAACCATAGCATGGCTTTGCCTCCCACCCTTCCGACCGCCTTCAGATCGCCCAGCTTAGCGATGCCCACCACAAGGGTTGAGAAAACCAATGGTGCGATGATCATCTGCACCAACCGCAGAAAAATGTTCGCCAGCAGTTTCAGATTGACGGAAAGTGAAGCAATGAACTCCTTTGATGCATTGTGATGCACAAAATAGCCAATCATGATGCCCAGCACCATCGACAGAAAAATGATGACAGTCAGGCGGTTTCCGTTCTTACCCATAGATTAATGTTGCTTCCGCAATATATGATATAATGTCAAATGCATGGATTGCATCCCCCAGATTTGTCTTCCCCCGGGGTTCTGGCTTTTTTTGACAGTGAACTCATTTAATCTTTATCTTTCCGTTCAAGATTACTTAACCGAAACGATTATAACCGTCTTATGAGTCTATTCAGGAAAAAAGACCTGGGCACACTATTGGCCCAGGCGAACGACAGTGAGAAGGGACTGAAGCGTACGCTGGGTGCAGGAAATTTGGTGGCATTGGGCATTGGGGCCATCATCGGCGCGGGACTGTTTGTCAGAACTGCCGCTGCCGCAGGTCAGGCCGCCGGTCCGGCTGTCACGATTTCCTTCATCGTTGCTGCCATCGGATGTGCATTCGCAGGGCTTTGCTATGCAGAATTTGCGGCCATGATCCCCATTGCAGGCAGTGCCTATGCATACAGTTATGTCACCATGGGTGAACTGATCGCCTGGGTGATCGGTTGGGCATTGATCATGGAATACGCACTGGGTGCCGCCACTGTTTCCATTGCATGGAGCGAATATCTCAACAAACTTTTAGGCGGAGCCATCCCGTATGAATGGTGTCACTCCCCTTTCGAAAGTTATACTGATGCGGCAGGCGTTTTACACCAGGGTTTAGTGAATGCCCCGGCCCTGGTCATCCTGCTGGCGCTTACGCTGCTGTTGATCAAGGGAACGCAGGAGTCTGCACTGGTGAATGCTGTGATTGTCTTCATCAAAGTCGCCATTGTCATACTCTTTATCGCCATTGGATGGCAATACATCAACGAAGCCAATCACACCCCATACATGATTCCCGAGGGCACGCCACCGGTGGTTGACTCTGTAGGTAAGGAACTGGCGAACTACGATGGATTCTTCAAGCATGGCTGGGGTGGCATCCTCGGGGGTGCAGCCATTGTATTCTTCGCTTTCATCGGTTTCGATGCGGTGAGCACGGCAGCTCAGGAAGCAAAAAATCCCAAGCGCGACATGCCCATCGGTATTCTCGGTTCGCTTGTCGTATGCACGATTCTTTATATCCTTTTCGGACATGTGTTGACGGGTGTCGCCAATTGGTCTGAATTCGTTGATCCGGAAAAAGGACGTGAAGCATCCGTGGCGTACGCGATTTCCAGCTATATGACGGGTTACGGTTGGCTGGCAACGGCGGTCACGGTTGCAATCCTGGCGGGATTTTCCTCCGTGATCCTCGTGATGCTGATGGGCCAGAGCCGTATTTTTTACACCATGAGTCACGACGGACTGATCCCCAAATACTTCGGTGACCTGCATCCGAAATTCAAAACGCCTTACAAGGCCAATTGGATACTTTTTGTTTTCGTGGGACTGTTCGCCGCCTTTGTACCCGGGCATGTAGCCGGTGACCTGACCAGTTTCGGTACTTTGTTCGCATTCGTACTCGTAAGCATCGGTGTCTTGATTCTTCGCAAGCGCAGTCCTGAAATGGAACGTCCTTTTAAAACCCCGCTGGTGCCGATCGTGCCTATCCTTGGCGCTGTGATCTGCCTTGGCATGATTGTGGCGATCGATGTCCGCACGCTTCAATTCGCGCTGGTATGGATGATCATTGGACTGTTGGTATATTTCGGATACAGTCGCCGTCGCAGCCGGTTGGAGCAACCTGGTGAGATTCTGCCGAAGGCATCAGATTTCAATTAAGCACACATATCAAAACAACCAAATCCCGCCCATGGCGGGATTTTTTTTACGGGTTCATTACCTTTGCAGCCCGAATCAACTTCCCTAAACGCACATCGCAACACTATGGGTCGCATTTTTGAAGTACGAAAATCCACAATGTTCGCCCGCTGGGACCGCATGGCGAAACAGTTCACCCGTGTTGGCAAGGATATCGCCATCGCCGTTAAAGCCGGAGGCCCTGATCCCGACACGAACCCTGCCTTGCGTCGCTGCATGCAGAATGCGAAAAGCTTCAACATGCCCAAGGATCGGGTGGAAGCCGCCATCAAGCGTGCCATGGGCAAGGAGATGGAGAACTACGAAGAGATTCTGTATGAAGGGTATGCTCCCCATGGCGTGGCCGTGCTTGTGGAAACTGCCACAGACAACCATGTACGGACCGTTGCCAACATTAAATCGCATTTCAATAAAGGCGGAGGGTCCCTGGGTAACAGTGGAAGCGTAAGCTTCCAGTTTCGGAAGATGGGCGTATTCAAGTTGAAGCCAGAAGGCTTGAATCTTGAGGATATGGAATTGGAACTGATTGATTTTGGATTGGAAGAGCTGGGAGAAGGTACCGGTGAGAATGGAGAAGATGTGCTCGTGGTTCGATGCGGATTCAGTGATTTCGGCAATATGCAAAAAGCGCTGGAAGAAAAGAATATCACCCCTATCAGTGCAGAAACCGAATGGATTCCCGGCACGCTGGTAGAGTTGAATGAAGAACAAGCACAGGAAGTACTGAAACTGGTGGACCGACTTGAGCAGGATGATGACGTCCAGAAAGTATTCCACAACCTTAAGTAATCTTAACGGGGACCACCCGTAAATTACAGACACACCCCGTCGGACAGATCACGGTAAAATGGCGAAATGAAGACACAGCAACCGTCTCATGAATCGCAGTCAACAGACAAGCCGCTGGTCATTTTCGACGGGGTTTGTCATTTATGTCAATCATCGGTACAATTCATCATTCGCAGGGACCCGGAAGGCATATTCAACTTTGTCCCTTTGCAAAGTGAGCTTGCGAAACGAATCTTACGAGATGCCCAGCCTGACTTTATTGCAGGTGACACGGTATTGTTGGTTGAACATGGAGCGATTTACGGGCGGTCAGAAGCTGCCTTAAGAATCTGCCGGAGATTGCCGCGTCCCTGGCGATGGTTATGGGTGCTCAGACTTATCCCAACAAGATTGCGTGATGGCGTCTACAAACTGATCGCCAGAAACAGGTACAGATGGTTCGGGAGATCCCAGGCATGTATGATGCCCAGACCCGAATGGGCGGAAAGATTTCTGGATTGATCGGACCTGATATTATTCGCGGATCATATCCATCACCGTTTCGATGATATCCAGTGCATTGGGTTTGCAGAAAAAATCTCCGTCACTCCCATAGCCCGGACGGTGATCCTTCGCGGTAAGTGTGCGAGGCGCCACATCCAGCCAGC
>JBEEMB010000140.1:0-3746 GCA_041167815.1 Bacteroidota bacterium
GTCTGTATCACGCAACTGATTGAAGAAGATGATCGTCTTTACTATGAACATGACGGCCGACGTATCCGGATTCGCCGGATTTATAATCGATTGATTTTTGATGAGCTGAATCAACGAAAATCAACCTTGGGCCGGATACCTGACCTGACAGCGGCATGGGATGTCACCTGGGTTACACACCCAGATTGGTTTTACCGGATCAGTAAGTACACACTGCCATTCCTCCAGCATCCGTGCATTCCAGAAACGAGATTTCTCAATGATGTTAAGGTTCTTCCTGACCATCTTTCTGACTTCGTCCTAAAACCGTTGTTTTCGTTTGCCGGACAAGGGGTGGTCATCGATATTACCCCGGAAGATATCGAAGCGGTGAAAGATCCGCATCATTGGATCCTGCAATGCAAGGAGACCTATGCAGACATCATCCGCACGCCAAGCGGTCCTGCCAAGGTGGAAGTTCGGCTCATGTACGTCTGGAAGGACGGAGACGAAAGGCCGACCCTTGTCACAAACCTGGCACGCATCAGCAAGGGAAAAATGGTAGGAGTTCGCTACAATCAGGATAAAACCTGGGTAGGCGGTTCCGTTGCGTATTTCGAAGGTGAGTCGTGAGGTGGAAATTATTCCTCAGTCTTGTTCTTCAACGCACCCAAGAGGCTGTAGGCATTCTGCACAACCACTTTCCGACCTTCGAGTTGCGCAAGACCTTCCAGTATTTCATACATACCATCTTCCTGGGCTCCAATCCGGATCATTTTCATTTCGAAAACTCCAGGAGATGATTCAATGAAAACATATTCCTTCTGTTCGTAACGTACGACGGCACTTTCTGGCAATACAGGAACTTCTGTCTCCCTGACATGGATGCGTGCATTCAGGAACATACCTGGCAGAAGCTGAGCCGGTTGTGACTTGAAGTGGCAGTGGGCAACGGCCATCCGGTCCTCATCGACATTCCGGTTGACAAGGATCACCTCCCCCTCAAAACTTTTTTCAGGTTCGTCGACAAACGAAATAGTCACTTTTTGTCCAATCGCCACTTTCGATACGTCCTTTTCGAAAATGGACAATGCCGCATGGATATCATCCGGATTGATCAGCTCGAACAATACATCTGTTGGCTGTACATATTTACCAATGTTTACATTCACTTTGGAGACAAAACCATTGATGGGTGAACGCAGGGATACCCTCCGTGAGATGCGATCTGCTGTAAGCCCCTCGGGGCTTATGCCGATCATGCGCAATTTCTCCGCATAAGCACTCACCATGGCACGCTGTCCATCATAATCAGACCGGACCTGTTCGAATACCTTGTCTGCACTTACTTTTTCAACATTCAACCGCTGTTGCCTATTGAACTCAAGTTCAAGAAAAGTGAGCTTCGACCGGGCTATGAGATAATCCTGCTGTAATTCAACCAGCGAAGGATCTTCCATCTCTGCAATGACTTCTCCTCTTTTTATATGCATACCCGGCATCAGCCTGGTGCTGTGCAGGTAACCGCCCGGAGGAAAACTGACAGACACAAGGTTTTGAGGTGGCACATCCACTACGCCATTGACGGTAATGGATGCGCCCATTACTTTTCGGGTGATCGTACCCGTTAGAATGCCGGCCTTTTCAATCATGCCCTTGTCTAACGACACCCGGTCTTCTATGCTCAAACTGTCCTCTGTGCTTTTTTCCGCTGACTCGTGGGAACCACAGGAAATGAATATAAATATGATGATGATGGATGTGATGATCTGCTTCATGTTCATTGTTTTCCGATCAAGTGAATAATGTCTATGACGGTCATACGAAATGACTTCAATGCTTCAAGATAGGATGATCTGATTTGGATGGCCTGGTTCATCAGGACAGTCCACGCTATATATGAAATATCACCTGCAGCAAAGGCTGTTGATGCATGGTGGATGATCTTTTCCGACTGTGAAAGACCGACCTCCCTGAAATAGGTGATCTGGACATTATTTTGGTGATACCGGGCTTTGAGCTCAGACAATTTGCCTTCCAAAGCGCTGAGTGATTGGGCTGTTTCCAATTTGTGTACTTCCAGTTCGGCTTCACCGGCTCGGAGTCTTGCCTTTGTGGCACTATTGAAAATTGGCATGCCCAATGTCAACCCCACTACACCAAAACGTTGTGATGGTCCAAAATACTGTTGTTTGATTCCATCGGGTGATTGCCATCCGACAATGGATAGATTACTGTAACCCAAAGTTAATTCCGGGGATCGTTTGGAACGTTCCTGATCGTTTTGTCGCGCGATGACTTTCGACCGGGCTTCCCCCCAAGCAGCAACGGGTCCGTTACGGACCTCGGCCTCAGACAAAATGGAGGGCAGGTTTTCCAGTCCGGATCCATCTGGCAACCATTTCTCCCTGCGATTCAGCAGGGTAGCCAATCTTTGTTGAAGGATCAATACATCGGTGTGCAATTGTAGTTTTTGTACGGCGAGTTGACGTACCTGCGCTTCAGCCGTCGTCTGCTCCAGTTGTCCTGTTTCCCCCTCTTGAAATCTCAACTTTGCCGCTTCGCCAAATTTCTGATAGATGGAATCAAGACGACTAAGCAAGCTGTCCATCTCCAGCAATCCTTGCAATTCTACATATATGGTTCGCACTTCGCGTTCAAGATCTCGCAGCTTCAAGGCCCCAAGCGCACGATTGGCGGACAGGGAGGCGTCATAAAATGCTTTATCCCGCTTGTAAACTACAGGCATGAGGATGGTCTGGTTGATGAAAAACCGGGTATCCGTTTTCATGCTGTTGATGTTTCCATACTCCATACCTGCCTGAGTTTTAGGAAGGGAAACGACACGTTCGGATAATGCCTGCCAGTATGAGTCCTGCTTTTTGTTAGCCTGCAATCCAAGGTTTGAACGACTTGCCTCTGCAAGCATGGAATCCAGACCGATGCGCTTACCGGAAATCCCCTGTGCCTCGGCCTGCATTCCAGACAATAACATCAACACCAAAACACCTGAGAGTTGTGTGCTTATAATCCTGGGCTTTTTGCGCTCCACCCACAGATATAACACGGGAAGGAGGAAGAGCGTAAGCAATGTCGCCGTCACGAGTCCACCAATAACCACTGTGGCCAGTGGGCGCTGTACTTCAGCCCCGGCCCCCTGGCTCAGTGCCATTGGAAGGAAACCCAGGGATGCAACGGCAGCCGTCATCAATACGGGACGCAATCGGGACTGTGTTCCTTGAATAACCCGTTCGAGGATGGACAAATTACTTTCTTTTTTCAGACGATTGAACTCCGTGATTAAAACGATGCCATTCAACACTGCCACCCCGAACAACGCGATGAAACCCACGCCGGCTGAAATACTGAAAGGCATATCCCTCAACCAAAGCGATAGTATTCCACCAATGGCAGAAAGCGGGATGGCGGAGAAGATCAACATACCGTATTTAAGGGAACCAAATGCGAAATAGAGCATCAGAAAAATCAGAAGCAGTGCGATGGGGACAGCGATCATCAATCGCTGCCGGGCTTCCATCAGATTTTCGAACTGCCCACCATATTTGATATAATACCCGGCCGGAAGTTTCATTTGTTGCTCCACTTTCTGCTGTAACTCCTGAACAATGCTCTGAACGTCCCGTCCACGAGTGTTGAATGCCACGATAATGCGGCGCTTCGCATCCTCCCGCTGGATCTGATTCGGGCCTTCCTCAATGCGTACATCTGCCAATTGATACAGTGGAAGTTGAACGCCACGGGCCGTG
>JBEEMB010000146.1:0-8765 GCA_041167815.1 Bacteroidota bacterium
TGGTCACTCAACGCCCTGGAAACCGTTGAAATACTCAGATGAAGATGTTCAGCGATGTGCTTCAAAGTGGATCTTGATTTCATGGGGCTGAAACTAAATAATTATCAACAGAAAACATTACCGCAAACCTTTGCATTCATCTTTATTTTGCCTGTCAAGTTGTCAACTAATTAAAAATCAATGTCTTAAATATTTTATACTCTTTTTGTGTCCTGTACAATCATGAGGAAAATGAGCAGCGTTTTATAAACTTGCAGTGTCTTTTAACGTTATCTCTTCCGTCGTTGCCAAAAATGCTTGTCTAATGCTGCAAAATAATGCTGCCGAAAATTTCGCGCTGAAGCCCTGCCAGGGGTTATTTTTTTCATACAACTCAAAGGTGTATTTCTTACATATTTAACGATTGGCAATAATTTAAAACCCACTGTTTATGACTCTAAGACGATTCATGCGGGCGATTTTACCTGCTGTGATGCTGATGGCATTCCAGGTGGCATTCGCCCAGACCAAGACGGTCACCGGCCGGGTGACTGACGCCAAGGATGGTACGCCGGTTTCCGGGGCCTCCGTTGTGGCAAAAGGCACCAATACAGGCGGCACCACAAATGCCGACGGTAGTTTCTCCATTGCAGTTCCGGCTAACGCCAAAACACTGGTGATCACTTCCGTTGGATTTGGTACACTCGAGGCGGCTATTCCTGCTTCCAACAAAGTGAGCGCCAGCCTTTCCGCAGCCACTCAGTCCATGACGGATGTGGTGGTCGTTGGTTATGGTACCCGCCGTGTGAAGGACCTGACCGGTTCTGTAGCCCGGATCGGTGAAAAGGATTTCAACAAAGGCCAGATTGCCACGCCTGATCAGATGCTGCAAGGCCGCACACCTGGTGTGTTGGTAACGCCCGCTTCTGGTGAGCCGGGAGCTGCAGCCAACATCAACATCCGCGGCACCGGTTCTGTCAGCGGTGCTCAGGAGCCACTTTACGTAGTGGACGGAGTACCTCTCCTCCAGGGCGGTACACTTGGCTCCGCCAGTGGTGCCGAAGGAGGTACCACCCCGAAAAATCCATTGATGTTCCTCAACCCCGGTGATATCGAAAGCATCACCGTTCTGAAGGACGCATCCGCGGCAGCGATCTACGGTTCGCGCGGTGCAAATGGTGTCATCATCATCACCACGAAGCAAGGACGCGGCGGCAAGAAAGGTCAGTTCAACTTTACTGCTAACTCGACCATGGCCACCACGGCTCGCAGATACGATCTGCTGAGCTCCGAAGATTTCCTCGTCGGAGCCAAGCGGGCCAACATCGCCGGTGGTGCTGATCCGCTGGGAGCTCAAGAAGCCGTGAAGGCGATCGACTTCGGCGCAAACACCGATTGGCAGGATCAGATTTTCCGTTCAGCCCTCTCACAGAACTATAATCTCAGCTGGGGCTACAGCAACAACGGAACCACCGCACGCCTGAGTGGTTCTTATGACGATCAGAACGGTATCATAAAGAATACCAATCTCAAGCGCCTGACCGCTCGTGCCAATCTGGGTCAGAAGCTGCTGAACAACAAACTCACGTTGGAGGCCAACCTGACATACTCCAACGCGAAAAACACGTATGCTCCCATCACTAACAACGCTGGTTTCCAGGGAAGTTTGCTTGGTGTTGCATTGAAGGCTAATCCGACAGCACCGGTTCGGAACCCCGACGGATCCTATTTCACTTCAGATGGACAGCGTAACGCCGTTCAGATGCTGGACTACTTCACGGATAATGATGTCGTGAATCGTTTCCTCGGAAACTTCTCTGCCTCCTACCAGATCACAAAGAATCTGTCTTACAAGGCAGTGGTGGGTATAGACCAGTCTGAAAGTGAGCGTACATCCTTCACAGACCCCCGTCTGCCTGATGGTGTGTACGGAATCGGCGACCTGAACGTATTTGGTGTCCAAATCAATGGATCTGCCAATGCCAACAACGGTCGTACCACCCGTCAAAACCTGACATCTTCATCCAAGTTGTTCGAGCAGTACCTCACTTACGATCAAACTTTCGGTAAGCATGCCCTGAACGCTGTAGTGGGCTACTCATTCCAGGGCTTCGAGAACAAATACACCGGAAAAGCAGGTTGGGGCCTCGGCACCGCCGTTGCCAAGCCAAGTGATGTATTCGTGAAGGACTTCAACAATTTCAGGAATTACGTCGACTTCGTTCCAGGCTACAGCAATAACGAACTCCAGTCAGTATTCGGACGCGTGAACTACACGTTCAACGACCGTTATTTCCTGACGGCCACCCTCCGTACAGACGGATCCTCCAAGTTCGGAGAAAACAACCGCTATGGAACATTCCCAGCACTCGCGTTGAAGTGGGATGTGCTCGAAGAAAGCTGGGCTAAGAATAGCTTGGGTAAAGTACTGGGTAACTTCGCAGTACGCGCCAACTGGGGTAAACTGGGTAGCCAGGACAACCTCGGTGCATACGCAGCCCTCAACCTGCAGCAGGTTTATGCAGTTCGCGGTGGTACGCCTGTCACGCGCTTCATCCAGCAGGGTAACCCCGATTTGAAATGGGAAGAAGTGACCACGACAGGTATCGGAGTTGACCTCGGTACTAAGGATGGCCGTTTCAGCCTGACCTTCGATTACTACGATAACATGCGTGAGAACATGCTGTTCTTTGCTCCTACGCCGGGTGGTTTCGCCCCGACCAGCTACTGGTGGATCAACCTCCCCGGTAAGGTCACCAACCGTGGTATCGAACTCAACCTGAACTACAAAATCCTCGACGGTGCTAAGTTCAAGTGGGATGTAAACTATAACATGACCACGGTGAAGAACAACATCACCGGCCTGCCTATCCAGATCAACACAGGTGAAGTGAGCGGTCAGGGTCTGACGGGTTCTTTTGCCCAGGTACTTTCCAATGGCGCTCCCATCTTCTCCTGGTACCTGCCTGTGTTCCAGGGCTTCGATGGCAACGGTATCGGTCGTTACGAAGCAAACTCCCAGAGCCAGCTTGCCGGATCCGCCCTGCCGAAGTATTTCGCAGGTCTGACCAACAACTTCAGCTACGGACGCTGGAACATGAGTGTATTCGTGAACGCCATCACCGGACATTATGTGTATAACAACACTGCGAATGCACAGTTCCTGATGGGCTCTCTGAAGAACTCCCGTAACGTGACTTACGATGTGTTCAACAGCAACGAGAACCCGTTCAATGGCAACGGGCCCTCTACCCGCTTCCTGGAAAAGGGTGATTTCATCCGTCTCTCCAACCTCAACCTGAGCTACAACTTCGATGTGAAGGGTCTGAAGGGTGTGCGGACATTGTCTGCCTATCTCTCCGGTCAGAACCTGGCATTGTTCAGCAACTACTCCGGTATCGATCCTGAGGTCAACGTCGACAAGAGCATCAACGGTATTCCGTCCAGAGGCTTCGACTACACCCAGTTCCCCCGCCCGCGTCTCGTCACCGTAGGTGTCAACGTAGGATTCTAATTCACGAACGAGCAAACAAGGAATGTTATGAGAACCATAAAGAATACGATTCAACTTGTAGCGGCAGCCGGTGTCATCGGACTGTCAGCCTGCAGCAAGCTTGATCCGAAGCTGGGAGAACCCAATCAGATCGCCCCCGTCACCACCGGTGGCGCACCTACGCCGCCTTCTCTTGCTGCGGTTTATGAACAACTCAACGGACTCACCGGCGGACAGGGCAACTGGTTCGCCATGCAGGAGCACACCACGGATATCGTGATGGGCCCCACGCGCGGTACTGACTGGGATGACCTCGGTACATGGCGCCGCCTGCACCTTCATACCTGGGATGGAGATCACAATCAGGTACGTGATACCTGGAACCAAATGAACGGTGCCCTGTTCCAGACCACGCTGATTGCAGAAACCGCCACCGGTGCCACCAAGGCCCAGGGACAGTTCCTGCGTGCATATTTCCGATTCCTGACCTGCGATCTGTACGGACAGGTGCAGACACGCCCCGCCACGGCAGCTGCCAAAGAGATCCCTTCAGTACTGACACGTTCCCAGGCCATCGATGAGATCATCAAGGAACTGGAAGAGTGTGTAAACAACCTGCCGGCTTTCAACCGCACCAACCGCCGCCAGGCTACCAAGGAAGCCGCTTGGGCACTGCTGGCCAAAGCATATCTGAACAAAGCGGTGTACAAGCAGGATCCTACCAAGCCTGCAGGCCCGTATACTTTTGCCAAGGCTGATATGGACAAAGTCATCCAGTATTGCAATCTCATCGACGCCAACCCGCTGTTGGATATCGACGACTACTACTGGGATAACTTCACCTGGGAAAACGGAAGCAAATCCAGCGAAAACATCTTTGTTCGCCATAACGGCGGCGACGCTGTTGCCGGTAACGGTGCAGGTCTCCGTTGGCAAACATCACAGACCTGGCACTACAACCAGGTGCCCGATGGATGGAATGGTTTCGTAGCCCTCTCTCAGTTCTATGACAGTTTCGAGGATACAGACGTTCGTAAGCGCGACTCCATCGCCAGTGGAAACTATTCCCGCACGGTAGGTGCTACCGCAGGTATGCTGGTGGGTCAGGTATACGGCCCGATTCCGCCTGCAGGTCGCTCCGGTAGGATCGGTGACCCCGTAGGTCCGCTGAAAGATCGTTCCGGTAACCCACTCGTGTTCACCCGCCGGGCTTCCCTGACGTTCAATAACGAGTCGACCGGTATTCGTTTCAACAAGTTCCCGCTCAGCCCGTCTACCATCAACGACGGCGCCTGGGGTTCTGAGAACGAATTCCCCTTCTTCCGTTTTTCCGACGTACGTCTGATGAAGGCTGAAGCCATCCTTCGTGGTGGTACAGATGCTGAGACGCCGCTGGCCATTGTCAATGGTCTCCGGACCAAGCGCCGCGTAGCTGCCCTGTCTTCCATCACGCTGCCAGCACTGCTCGCAGAACGCGGTCGCGAACTCTACATGGAAGGACATCGTCGCCCTGACATGATCCGCTTCGGTGCCTTCAATGCACCAGTCGAAGAGCGTCCAAGCGCATCTGCTGATTACAAAGTGGTATTCCCGATCCCGACAGTATCACTGTCTTCCAACCCGAACCTGAAACAGAACTTCGGTTACTAATCATTGCTGGGTTGTTAAATTAAACAGGCCGACTCCATGAGTCGGCCTGTTTTGTTAGGGAAGGTGTCTTGTCGGCAGCATGCTCGATCAATCGAACAGGCGTCACCGCATAAATCTGTCAGTCTTCTCAACAATCCTTTATTGTCCTACATTTATATTACATGTCGAGGTTAGCATTTGCTTTGTCTGTCCTGGTACTGTTGATACAATCATGTGGCAAAAAGTCGCAGGATTCCGGTTTGTTCACAGAAATGGAAAACACCGGTATCAACTTCACCAACACACTGGAGGAAACCAGGGATTTCAACGTTTTCAAATATCGAAATTTCTACAATGGAGGCGGTGTGGCAACCGGCGACCTCGACAATGACGGTCTGCCGGAAGTTTTTTTCACGGCAAACCAGGGAGCCAATAAATTATTCAAAAACCTGGGCAACTTTCAGTTCGAAGACATCTCAAACAAAGCAGGTTTTGGTGAAAAGCCCCAATGGAGCACAGGTGTGGTGTTTGTAGATATCAATGCCGACGGCTGGCTTGATATTTATATTTGCAATGCCGGGCAGATGCTCAACCGTGCACTTCGCAAAAACCAACTCTTCATCAACAATAAAAATCTGACATTCACGGAAAGTGCCGCGGAATATGGGCTTGACAATGATGGATATACCACCCACGCCTCTTTCCTTGATTATGATCTCGATGGGGATCTCGACTGCTTTCTCGTAAACAACAGTCCTATTCCCGTCAATACACTCAACTACGCAAACATGCGTTCCATCCCTGACAGCGCTTCCGATTTTCCGGATATGCTAAAAGGTGGCGGAGATCATCTTTATCGGAATGACCAGGGAAGATACCACGAAGTGAATCGGGAAGCCGGCATCTACGGCAGCATCATCAGTTTTGGGCTGGGTGTGACCGTTGGAGATGTCAATCAAGACGGCTATCCCGACATCTATGTCTCCAATGATTTTTTCGAAAAGGACTATCTCTATGTAAACCAGCGCAATGGGACCTTCCGCGACGAGCTGGAAGAAAGGATGCAGCATATCAGTTTTTCTTCCATGGGCGCTGACATCGCCGATATCAACAACGACGGGCGACCGGACATCTTCACCACCGATATGCTACCCAGTGATGACTTCCGCCTGAAGACCAATACCACCTTTGAGGGTTGGGAAGTTTTTGATTTGAAAAAACGATCTGGCTTCTACAATCAATACACTCAAAACGCACTTCAGGTCAATGACGGGAATGGACGATTCAGGGAGACGGCTTTTTACAGCGGAGTCGCCGCCAGCGATTGGAGCTGGGGCGCACTGGTTTTTGATGCCGACAATGATGCCTTGTCTGATATCATCGTATGCAATGGCATTTATCGGGATGTGACAGATCAGGATTTCATCGACTTTTTTGCCAATGATGTCGTCAAACAGATGGCTGCCAACGGACTGCGTGAGTCAGTCGATAAAGTCATCGAAAAAATGCCTTCCGTACCTATTCCAAACAAGGCCTTTAGGAACATGGGCGGCCTTAGATTTTCTGATCAAAGCACATCATGGGGACTCGATAAGCCCACTTTCTCCAATGGCGCTTCCTATGCAGATCTGGATGCCGATGGGGACCTTGACTTAGTGATCAGTAACGTCAATCAACCGGCATTGGTTTACAGGAACAATGCGCAGGCCGATACCACACATGCCCGGATCTCTTTTGATGTCCGCTACCGCGGACAAAATCCCTGGGGCATCGGCACGTCCATTCGTTTGTATAGCGGCGATAAAGTGATGCTTCGCGAAGTCATTCCGAGTCGGGCTTTCCAATCTTCGGTTGAATATCGTCAGACCTTCGGATTGGGCCGAATGCGTGTAGACTCGGTTCACGTCATCTGGCCGGACAGAACCTTTTCAACGATCCGTAATCCCAAAACAGGGACCCATCATACCATCAATTGGGATTCAGTCAGTGTACGTCCATTTCCTTTCGAAATGCAACAGACGGGTCAGCCGCTTTTCATGATGGTGGATTCCGCTATGGCTGCACAGGAAGAAGATAAACACGTTGATTTCTATGAAGAGAGAAATGTTCCTTTCATGCTATCGAAGGCAGGGCCTGCTGCCGCAGTGGCTGATGTCAATGCAGATGGCAGGGAGGATGTGTTTATCGGAGGAACCAGAAACCACCCGTCCGTTTTATACCTTCAAACCGCTGCCGGTTTCAGCAAGGCAGAGGTGAAGGATTTCGATCGATTCGCCTTTCAGGATGTGAATACCGCTTTTTTTGCTGACATGGATGGTGATGGTGATCAGGATCTCTTCACTGGTGGTGGTGGGAATTTTGCACCTGCGGTTTCTGAAGAATATCAAAATCATCTCTATTACAACGATGGCAAAGGTGGCTTCCAACTGAAAGTCGCCGCACTCCCGCTCTCACATCACAATTGCGGCGTAGCCATCCCCTTGGACTTTAATAACGATGGCCGACTGGATATCTTCATCGGAAGCCGCAGCGTACCCCAGCAATATGGAACCATGCCCGAAAGCTGGCTTTTCGCACAACAGGCTGACGGAAGCTTCCTGGATGTAACTTCCGCGCAGGATATGGCATTGAAACATGCAGGAATGGTGACAGATGCCGCATACGTCGACCTCGATGGCGATGGAAAACAAGAACTGATCATCATTGGAGAATGGATGGCACCGAAGATCTTCACACGCAAAAACGGCAGTTTTCGTTTGATGAGATCAGGACTGGAAAATTCATCGGGATGGTGGCAGGGAATGGCCGTCGGAGATGTCGATGGTGATGGTGACCGAGATCTGATCCTGGGGAATCTGGGACTTAATTTTTACCTCCGGCCAAGCCCTGAGCAACCGGTCAAACTATGGGTACATGATTTCGACGGGAACGGGACCGTTGATAAGGTAATGACTCGTCGCATTGGCAAACGTGATATGCCAGTATTTATGAAGAAGGACATGGTGGAACAGATTCCCGGATTGAAAAAATCAAACTTGAAGAACCGTGACTATGCCGACCGCACTGTTCAGGAACTGTTCGAGGGAACCATTGACTCCGCAATCAAATGGGAAGTCAACACCGCCGCTTCCATGGTAGCGCTCAATGATGGAAAAGGTGCCTTCCAGCTCATTCCCCTGCCTGATGAAATGCAGCTCTCATCCATTCGCGCATTCAATTTGACTGACATCAATCAGGACGGCAAACCTGATCTGCTCGCAGCAGGAAACTTCTTTGATCTGTTACCTCAGTTTTGCCGCATTGATGCGTCCTATGGTCATGTGGCATTGAACAAGGGCGCAGGAAAATTTGATGTCGTTCATCCCCGCTATACAGGGATAAATATACACGGTCAGGTGAGACAGATTCTGCCCATCACAGTAAGGCAAAGTGCATCTTTATTGTTCGTGCAAAACAATGAACGCCCCAGGATCTATCAACCGACAAATTCATCCTCAACCTTTCCGAAGCTGATCAGAAAAAAGAATCAATGAGGAGCATCTTCTATATATTTATATTCATCTGTGCAGTGGCAATCCTGCAATCCTGTGGGGATAGAAAGCCAGAAGATCCCCCATTTTCCGTCCTTCATCATGAAAGCACAGGCCTGCATTTTCAAAATCGG